>JBEKXG010000103.1:0-10437 GCA_049512295.1 Syntrophobacteraceae bacterium | reverse complement strand
AGGGCAATTCGGCCTCGAAGCTGGAACAGATTGATGACATAAAGGATATTGTAAGGAGGATGCCAATTAAATGTCTAACTGATGCAATGACTGACAAGAGACTCCATTTTAGTGAGAGTATGATAATTTCTACGCAGTAGGTCCGGGCTTACCACTTGCACTCATACATTGCCAGAGCGGTTGATATGGATTTCCAAGTGTTGCTCCAAAAATATGATGCTTTGCTTGCCGACAACAAGGCATTGAGGGAAGAGAACCTATCACTGAAGATCCGGCTGGGGCTGGCCGAACCCTTTGAAAGCCAGCCTTCTCCTGATGGAGTTCAGGAAAATTTCTCCCCGGCGGTACCATCTTTCCACCTCAATGCCAAGGCCGATCCAGCGGAAAAGGTCCGCCTCTTCATGTCGCTATTCAGGGGACGGGACGACCTATATGCGAAAAGATGGGAAAGCAAGGACGGCGCCAGGTCTGGATACACGCCTGTCTGCCTGAATGAAAGGAAATCTGGTCTTTGTAGAAGGTTTAGCGTCAAGTGCGCTGCCTGCGAGCATCGGTCATACGCTCCTCTGGACGAAAAGGCCATAGAAGCGCATTTGAGGGGCGACTTCGTTGCTGGCGTCTATCCCCTTCGCCAAGATGAAACGTGCCACTTTCTGGCGATCGATTTTGATAAAGATGGTTGGCCGCATGACGTATCCACTCTCAGAGATGTGTGCACGGCCTTCGCTGTGTCGATTGCCATTGAGCGTTCACGGTCCGGGCATGGCGCCCACGCCTGGTTCTTTTTCGCTAGCCCGATCACTGCCAATCTTGCGCGAAGATTCGGGAGCGCCTTGCTTACCTACGCTATGAGCGAACGACATGAAATCAAGTTCAAATCCTACGACCGACTGTTCCCGAATCAGGACACGATGCCCAAGGGTGGTTTCGGCAATCTGATTGCTTTGCCTTTACAGAAGACTGCGCGCCAAAATGGCAACAGCGTTTTCATAGATGAAGGGTTCCACCCTTACAGAGACCAATGGCGATTCCTTGCAGAAATCAGGAAACTTACCGAAGAGGAAATCGGTGTTTCGATTTCGAAACTCTGTCATGGCAATGAACTCGGAGAGCTCAAACAGGACGATGAGGAGTCCGCAAAACCGTGGGAGAGGGAAGCGCACAGAAGAAAACTCTCACGGAATGAACTTCCGAGCGTAATACAGTTGGTCAAAGCCAATATGCTCTACATAGAGAAATCTGGCATTTCCCAGAACGCATTGAACAGGTTGAAAAGGCTGGCCGCATTCAAAAATCCTGAGTTCTACCGCGCTCAGGCCATGCGCAAGTCGACCTACAATCAACCGCGAATCATTTCTTGCGCTGAGGAAACGCCGGAGTATCTTTGTCTACCGAGAGGGTGCGATGTGGATCTCGAAACGCTGCTTGGGGACGCCGGCGTTGAGATCGAATGGTCCGACAAGACCTATCCAGGAAGACACATCGAGGTTGCCTTCACCGGGGTATTGAGGGGGGATCAGGAATTGGCCGTGGAGGCAATGCTGAAGCATGACAGTGGCGTTCTTTCAGCCGCAACGGCCTTCGGGAAAACTGTCATTGCCGCCATGCTGATTGCCGAGCGAAAGATAAACACTCTCATCTTGACGCACCGACGGCAACTCCTGTCGCAGTGGATTACGAAACTTACTGAGTTCTTGGTAATCAACGAGGAGCTTCCCGTAGTAGAGAAGAAACGGGGCCGAAAACCTGTGCGGGGCCTCATCGGACAGATCGGTGCGGGAAAAGAGAATCCGAGTGGTATTATCGATGTGGCGATTATGCAGTCCTTAACGAGTGACCATGAGGTGAAGGAATGCGTGAAGGATTATGGCATGGTGATTGTCGATGAATGTCACCATATTTCCGCAACCAGCTTCGAGCAGATCATCAAAGCAGTCCATTCCAAGTACGTCTATGGCTTGACCGCTACGCCGACCCGGCGTGATGGCCGCCACCCAATTATATTCATGCACTGCGGCCCGATAAGGTACCGGGCCGACGCCAGAAAGGAGGCGGCGAAACGGCCGTTCGAGCACTTCGTCATTCCCCGGTTCACCGGCTTTAGAGCGCCATTTGACAGGGATGAAGATGACATGTCGATCCAGGAGTTCTATTCCGGGATTGCCACGGACGAACTGCGCAACGATCTGATTATAGGAGATGTGATCAGGGCTCACGAAAACGGAAGAAATGTGCTCATTCTAACCGAGAGAACCGCTCATGTGGAATTGATTGCAGGCAAGTTGCGCGAGCAAATACCAGATGTGATAATCCTTACCGGCGGGAAGGGAGTCAAGGAGACCGGGAATGTCTTGGCGAAAATCGCCGAAACGCCGGCCACCAGCCGATTGACACTGGTTGCCACCGGCAGATATATCGGAGAAGGGTTTGACGAACCTCGGCTGGACAGTTTGTTCCTGGTTATGCCCATATCTTGGAGAGGAACGCTTCAGCAATACGCCGGCAGACTGCACCGATTGTTCGAGAACAAAAAAGAGGTTGAGATCTATGACTATGTCGATATCCACGTTAAGACCCTGGAGAAGATGTACCGGAAAAGGCTTTCAGGATATGCCGCCATCGGTTATCGGGCAAAAGCGGAAAGCGTCACGGATGAACCCGCCGATATCATCTTCGATAACAACAACTTTCTCCCCGTCTACCATAACGACATGATGAACGCGATGAGGGAGGCGGTGATTGTCAGCCCATTCGTTACGAGGAGGCGAGCCTTCCAAATGTTACCAAACATGGCGGTATTGGCGAGGCGGGCTTCCGTGGTCGTTGTCACAAGGTCAACAGATACCTACAAAGATAAGGATAAACCAGCCTTGGAGGAAACTCTCGCATCGCTGCAAGACGCGGGCGTGCGCATTCTGTTCAAAGCCAACATCCATCAGAAATTTGCCGTGATTGATCAGAAAATCGTCTGGTACGGTAGCATCAATCTTCTGAGCTACGGGAGTGCGCAAGAGAGCATCATGCGGTTGGAAAGCCCCAATATCGCCCAGGAATTAATGAAAGACCTCGGGAAATTGATCGGAAAATGACCAGAGAAGGAATGCAACCCAAGTTTTGGCAAGGAATTAACCAGCCAGGGGAGCCCCCTATTAAATAGTCTATAACGTTAATAAGCTAGGCAGCAAGGTTACCCTGTCGTTTGACGTGGTGAACTCGCCCAGCCTTTCCCCCGAGCAAAAAGAGCTTATCATGCACCGGCTTGCGACCCGCATCGGCGCAAACGGCGTGCTCCGGGTCATATCTCAGCAGACCCGTAGCCAGGCAGAGAATCGGGAGCTGGCAATAGAGCGTTTTGTTGAACTGCTGCGGGATGCAGTAAAGCAACTTCCAATAAGAAAGAAAACACGAGTTAGCAAGGGGGCGAAACTCCGGCGGCTGGAAGAGAAGAAGCAACGCAGCATTTTGAAGGGCAGGAGATCGGAAAGGGTTCCGGTGGAGGATTAGCTATGTCTGATCGTGACAAGCACGTTCAGCTACTTTTTGCCGCTGAGCTTCAATTCCGTCTCGCGTCTGCAGTCCGACTTGCCAATACATTGGAAGTTCAACCTTTAGATCTTCCCATGGAGTGGACCTACGGCAAGCATCGCGTGACGTACGAGGAGGTCGCATTGCGGCCCGGATCAGGCTGATTATGCTGCGGACATTCTTCACAGATCCGCGACCTTTCTGATGGCAGTGGCCATGAAGGATGCCATTCTTGCAGTCGTGCATGACCCCAAAACGTCTTCCGATTCCAGTATTCGAGCTGCATATCAGATCGCACGGCTGATTCGCAACGCATTCGCACACGCCCCTTTATCGCCGAAATGGTCCATAGATCCCGACTGTCGCGACAAGGTCTTTGTTGTTCCCGATGTAATTGCACTCGATACAACAGGCATACATGGCACCGCCTTCGACTGGCACCACTACGGCGGCCCGCTGGCCTTGTTCCGTCTATGTCGATTCGTTCGTACTCATGTCCTGAAAGACCAGCCGCCCCCTCGCAAGTCGGTACCAATCCCGGGCAACAGGGTTTATCAGATCGGTAACTTGATCCTTAAGAAGGTTGACGAAATTCCGCCAGAGGCAGAACCGGTTCTGATCGAGAGGCTTCCTGATGGGGGCATTCCTCTCGGAGACGGATATGTGCTCTACCCGAAGAGCCAAGAATAGCATCGTGAGCGCAAATGGGTTCCCTTGGCCGGAGGGCACGGTCTTATCTTTTCTTCATGTTTGACGGACAGCCGGACGAAATGATAAAATTTGTCCTACAGGTAGATGTCAGCGCGGGTGGTATTATTGCAGCGATTCCAACTCCTGCTAAAAGATTCTGATAAAGAGGATCCAATCATGCCGTCAAAAGCTATCGTAACGGTGGTAAAAATGATGGAGTCTTTGCCCGAACCTGCACAAGAGCAAATCGTAACACATCTTCGCCAGTATCTCGAACAACTGCAAGATGAACTTCGGTGGGATAGTCTTTTCAACAAAACACAACCGCATTTGATTGCCGCCGCCAAACGCGCTAAACAGGAAATCGCCGCCGGGCAAGCGAAGGCTATGGACCCTGATTGCCTATGAAGTCCGCAACCTTGCCTTCATTCTGGACAGCCTACCGATCACTCGATGAAGAGGTCAAGCGGGCAACAAGAAAAGCATTCCGCTTGTGGATGGAAAATCCATTCCATCCATCACTGCATTTCAAATGTATCAACACGGAAGAAGATGTCTGGGCGGTGAGAGTCACACTTGGCTTTCGAGCAGTCGGGATTTTGCAGGGTGACATGGTGACGTGGTTCTGGATAGGCAGCCACGATGAGTACGAGCGGTTCTGTTCGTGATGAAACGCATCGCCGGTTTTTTCTCAAATGCAGAAAACCAATGAAACGACCATGGATCCCCTTTTAAACAATCTATAACGTTAATAAGCCGAACAGCAAGGTCACCCTCTGGATTGACGTGGTGAACTCGCCAAGTCTGTCGCCGGAGCAGAAAGGTTTTGTGATGCGGCGGCTTGCCACCCGCATCGGCAGGGCATCCCGCTGCAAACACAAGGCGATCGGCCTTCCGCGCTCCGCGAAGTAAATCACTAAGGGGTGTGCGCAGCGAGGTGGCATTCTTATTCTTCAGTGCTGAATACAAGTTTATCTTACGAGGACGGAGTCCTTCGCGCCATATCCCAGCAGACCCGCAGCCAGGCAGAGAATAAGGAACCGGAAACTAAGCGATTTGCCGAATTGCTGCGGTATGTGGTGAAGCCGGCGCTGACAAGAAAGAAGACACGGGTATGCAGGGCAGCCAGGCTCCGCCGCCTGGAGGTGAAGAGGCAGCGCGGCGTATTGAAGAGGGAGAGGTAGGAGAAGATTCCCCGTCGAGGATTAGGCAAAAGACACTCGTAGCCCTGCCCGCGGGATGGGACAAAACCGGCTGCGACAAAACCGGCTCGCTCCATGTTCGTTCTTGTGCTAATATTCAGCTAAGAAAGGAGTGACTGGCATGTCATCCAGAGGGACACAGGTTCTTAAAGAGGCATTATCGCTTCCTCCTGCTGAGCGGGCAGAGATTGCAGAGCGTCTGTTGTCGAGCCTGGACCCGCCATCTCAAGAGGGAATGGATCAACTGTGGGGAATGGAGGCGGAGAATCGCGTGGATGCATTTGATCGCGGCGAAATCAAGGCCATTCCCGCCAGGCAGGTTTTTGATCAGGTGGACAAGAAGCCCCGATGAACGTTCAATTCCTTGAACCGGCACAAGTGGAGTTCACCGAGGCCGTCAACTACTATAACGCCCAAACTGAAGGACTTGGTTTCGAGTTCTCTGATGAGATCAAGGCAACAATAGTCAGAATCATTGAACACCCTGAAGCTTGGTCTCTAATCTCAAAGAGAACAAGGCGCTGCCGGACGAAGCGCTTTCCATACGGAATGATCTATCAGGTCAGGGGAGATACCCTGCTCATAATTGCCATAATGCATCTTCACCGTGAGCCCCAATCCTGGAAGACACGAATTCCCGGGCGTCAACAGTAACGATCCAACTATTGCCGCCCTAACCCGTCAATGAAGTGGACGAGCAATAATTACTGCCCTTAGGCCGGCTCCCATGGCCGAGTTAAATTACTTAGAATGTCAAAAAGTTGAACTCTGGCGTAACGTTATGGTTCGATTTGGCCAACTCGCCGAGCCTCTCCCCGGACCGGAAGGCGCCCCGCGAACGCCCGCGGCACAAGGAAACCCGGGGAACTCGGATAAGTGTGGGTGATTGGTTCGCCTGCCTTCCGACCGGTTTAACACCCTTGAAAACCGGCCAACCTCATCGTATGATTATTGCTCAAGGTTGCTAAACACAAAAATCGTGCAACGCCTTTGCCGGGAGGAAGCGTGAAAATCGTACTCTTCATTCTCATAAGCATGTTTTCAGTTGTTTATCAGGCCTTCGGTGATGACTCTCTCACTGATCTCAGATGCAATTCGGGGCTGATCATGATCGGAGAAAGCAAGCTCGAGATCGTATCAAAATGTGGTGAACCCGGCAGCAAGGAGACCATTGAACGACGCGTGCCCGGGAGCGTCAGGCCTAGCTACGTTACAATCGAGGAATGGACATATAACTTCGGCCCCCGGGATTTTATTCACGTCCTGGAGTTCCAGGGCGCAACACTGAAAGCGATAAGGCGAGGCACGCGCGGCTTCTGATCGGGACAGTGCCGGTTATTTCCCCAGCCATTTCACTTCGGATGATACTATTTGGACAGCAATCTCCGTTCAAAAAGCCCTACTGGCGGGAACACCGAAAAAGACCTTACGGTCGTAGTCCTTCAACTTCTTCGCTGTCATCTTCCTGAGTTGCTTCTTTGTCGGCAGTGGCAATGGACGGTGCGCCCAAACCATACCCTTGTTGTTGCCGGAGATGCCGACGTACTTTGTAATGGGTTTGTCGCTCTCCATAACCCAGGTAGTGAACATGATCTAGTGTGTTGAGTTTCCGATCAGTATCGATACAAAGGAGCCGGGCTTGATCATGGAGATCTTCTTTTGGTCGGGCCAGCTTGCGACCTCTCGCGCCGTATATACCTTGCCGTTCCTTTCGAAAAACTTACGCATGCTCTTCCAGTGAACATCCACCCGGTTCGGGTCCGGCGTCATGATCCCGTTTCTCCGGTATACATACGAACAGAATTTGGAACACCAATTGATGCAGCGACGTGTCACGTATTTCTCTTTGGACGTTTGTGCCAGATTAGCGTAGGCCAGCGTGAGAATGGGATTATTATTCAGTTCGTAGTAATCGTTTCTGAACCTGGCCATGCGTTCCGCCAGATTCAGCATGGGAGAAGCCCCACCCCGAGTGGTGAGGTCGATTGGCTCGAATGCCGCTTTAATGGGCTTTTTGTTCGGATAGGACTTTGTGGCGCGCGAATCGTAGAGGAGATTCCCGCCGCGCCGGATCGTCACCTTGTTAATCCTGTTTACTGCAATCTCTGGTTTTCGCTTCGGTTCCGGGGGGGCAGCGATGCTGAGGTTGTCCCAGATGTCGGGTGAGTATTTCGCCCAATCTTTCCAATGGAAATCGGAGCCGTTGTTCCACGGCTTGTCAGCATCCGTGGATGTACCGAAAAAATAGTCGATCCGACCGGATGCCGTTTTCTTCTTTCCGTAGACTTTTATGACCAGGCATTCGCGGGAGCGTTTCAATTTTGCCAAATCGGCATGGATCAGGCTCGTTAGCAGCCTGCCGCGTGAATCCCTGAGAGGTTTCGCGGAAAAGATCAACAGGAATTTCGGAGCCGGATCTGAGAACTGTCCCTGAATAATGACCTGATTATTTCGGTCGGGAATAATGCCGCCGGCAAGCGCAGTTGACGCAGCAAGCAGTCCCGCAAGTGTTGCACAGACCAGCGAAAGCAGTTTCCTGATTGGCAGGGCGGAAAGCGAGAATACAGCCGCCCCGGAAGAATTCGACAACCGGGAGAACGCTTTCCTCCATATATCGAGGCGGCATATTGTTGAGAGCGGGTCGCACATTGCCGGCTCCTGTCAGAGGTAGCGTGCAACCGGTGCAGATCCATAAAGCCTCAGGGCTGAGGGGATTGCTGAAAAATGCGTTAAATATCACATATAGCATCACACCCCGATGAGAGTGCTCAGTACTCCGGCTCTACATCTTCGATAAAAAGTGTTTTCCGGGGGACGTTTTCTCTCCTTGTTGAGGTCGCAATCTTGCGTTCGCCGTTCTTGTCGTACCGGTAGGTTTCGGTAATTTTCCGGCCGGTCAAATAATTGAAGCTCGCTATCGTTCCTGTACCTCGCATGCCGTCTCCGGTCTCAAGATCCTTGCCGATCATAACAAACCGCTGTGTTTGGGGATCATAGCGAAAGCGCCATGTCTCATTGGCAAACTCTCGGGAGCCACTCATCTGGTCGACGATGATAACCCCTTTTTCGATGCTGATTCCCACCCCCTCTTTGACACCGCCGCATCCCTTGCATTGGAGAAATTTGTCATTGGTTCCAGCGGGTATGTATTTTTCTTTATCGTGACCCAGGAGAACAATCAAGGCACGCTGAGGCTCGTCCTCCGCGCTGTCGGGTTTGCTTTGAACCAGTATGGCGGCGATATCGGAAACTCCATCACCATTCAGGTCGCCATTTACCTGCTCTTCCACGGTCCAACCCTTGGGAAAAAAATCAACCAGCGACTTTCCCTCAGGCGGAAGATCCTTCACGGGAAACCCCTCCGTGCGGGCCTGCGCTGCCCATCCCAGGAGAATGACCAGGAGGAGCCAAAGCCTCATGATTTTCATTTTTGATCACCGCGGTTCCGGCATCAGGCCCGCTGTAGAGAGGAACCTCCCGTGTTGAAGAAATTCAACTAAAATTGACGCAACCACGCTTCCCGGTATTGATCATTGCCTCTAATCCCGCGGGAATCACGGCACGATTTGAGTTCCGAGAACCCCGAGGAACTTCGCCAGCCACTCGGGGTGTGCAGGCCATGCAGGCGCCGTTACAAGCTTCCCGTCCACATGTGCCCGGTCGACTGCAATATCGACATACTTGCCGCCCGCTTGATCGACCTCGGGACCCACCGCGGGGTACGCACTGCAGGCCTTGCCCCGGAGCACTCCGGCTGCCGCCAGGAGCTGGGCCGCATGGCAGATGGCGGCAATAGGTTTGTCTGCTTCAGCAAAATGCCGGACGATGCTCAAAACTTTTTCATTCAGCCGAAGGTACTCAGGGGCTCTCCCGCCCGGGATGACAAGGGCGTCGTATTCCTGCGGCTTCACATCATCAAAATTTGCATTAAGTGTGAAGTTGTGGCCCGGTTTCTCACTATAAGTCTGATCCCCTTCGAAATCATGTACCGCAGTACGAACCTGCTCGCCGGATTTCTTGCCGGCGCACACAGCATGTACGGTATGTCCAACCATCTGCAGTGCCTGAAAGGGCACCATAACCTCGTAGTCTTCCACATAGTCGCCGACAAGCATCAAAATTTTCTTTGCCGCCATAATGATCTCCTTCTTGGGTCAGTCTCATTTCCACAATTGGGGTCCGCAAATCTGAACTCTGTTTCGATTGAAGTTCACATTATACAGTATGCGCGTCCACATTTGCAGATTACTTTTTGGCGTCATCGTCACCATCCCTGGATCTCGATTTCAGGCTCAATTAGCTTATGGAAAGCCCCCGGACAATCATTTGGACGCAGGCAGCACAAAACCATGTGCAGACAAGCTCCGGTAGGATATGTGCTCCTCCAAAGGCTTTAGCTGCAATTCTCCGGCGATTTCCACCCAGAGTGGCAATCGTGTTGATCAGCAGTTCCATCGCGTTGATGCCGTAGCGCGCCGAAGTATCAAAATGAGTCAGCTCAGCCTCTCCAGGCAACAGGATGTGGTTCATGCCCCCGATCCGCTCTACCGCGTCATGAAGGCAAACAGCCACACAAGACCCGAGAACGGTGTCGATAACAGCAGGTTCCTTGCTGGCATGAAGCCCGCCTATGTGAATGCGGATCAGCTTCCTCATTTCGGTGGCCTTTTTCAGGTCAATGCGTCTTAAAAGCAGTGATGAAGAACCAGGCACTATGTGAATCAACCCTGTCGCACATCGAGGACCTGTCGAACCAACTCGGCTAATTGTGTTATGCCAAAAGGCTTCATGACTAACTCCACACCAAGGTCTACGGCGCCCTCCGCTGTGATTTTTTCGCTGAACCCGGTACAGAGGATGATTGGTATATCATATCGAATCCGGCGGACTTCTTCGACAAGATCCATTCCAGTCAGATTCGGCATCGTGTAATCAGTGATAACCAAGTCAAACTCGCCGGATCTGGAACGAAAGATTTCAAGAGCACGCAGACTATCTGTCTCATGGGTAACCTTATAGC
>JBEKXG010000102.1:0-10446 GCA_049512295.1 Syntrophobacteraceae bacterium | reverse complement strand
AATGGAGGGCTTGGGGGCATGGGCTTTGGACCGGGTCGCCGACGGCGGCATGGAGACCCTCTATTTCCGCGATAGAGAAGAGGCCAACAGGCATATCTCCGGGCATCAGGGAAGCTTTTCTCTCAGGCGGGTTAACCTCGAGGATGTCTTTATTTCCCTTACTGGAAAGAAGGTCATGGCATGAGAGCCATGCTCGCAATCTACCAGCGCGAAATTCTCATCCTGCGCAAGAGGTTTTTCAGGCAACTGGCCTCCATGTCGGTGAGCCCTCTACTGTATCTGATCGCTTTCGGACTCGGGATGGGACGAGACGTAAGGGTGGGCGGGCATTCCTACCTGCAGTTCCTGATTCCGGGGCTTGTGGCGATGAACAGCATGATCCAGGCTTTCGCAATAGCGAGCGAGATAAACATTGCGCGGTTCTATTGGCACATATTCGAGGAGTTTCAGGCGGCGCCGATCAGGAATATATCCTACGTCACCGGAGAAGTGCTCGCGGGAATTACCAGGGCGCTTTTTTCGGTCGCTTTGATTCTCTTGATCGCGGCCCTGTTCGGTGTGGTTCTCTCCTACAATTATTATTTCTGGCTGGCAGTGGCGCTGAACAGCTTCGTTTTTGCGTCACTGGCCGTCGGACTCGCGATGCTCGTAAAATCGCATTCCGACCAGGCCCTTCTCACCAACTTCTTCATTACTCCAATGGCTTTTCTGGGCGGGACTTTCTTTCCCGTGGACAGAATGCCCGAATGGGTGCAATACATCCTGCATTTTCTGCCTCTGACCCATGCATCCAAAGCAATTCGTGCCGCTGCCTTTGGCGACCCGCCGGATTTTTCATCCTATCTGCTGCTCGCTTCGCTTGGAGCCGTTCTTTTCGTCCTTGCCTTCCACTGGGTTAACCGAGCGCGCGAATAAAAAGTTCTCCACCACTCGCGGAGCGTCGAGAATCTGCTTGCGGCTTGCAACCACCGTACGGGAACACAGGTAAACTGCCGCTGGATAAGAACTTATCCGAAGTCGCATTCAAGCGCTCACTGTGTTGGCTTTGTCGTCGCCTCCTCGACGCACTATGTGGTGTACGCCTGCGTCGTCTCCTTCTCGTCGCCTTGTGATCATCTTGAATGCAACTCCGTATTATCCGTTCTGGACATGTCTCTTCCAGAAAACGAGCACGCCGTCTTTTCCGAAATTCGCCTGCACGAGTTCCCACCCCTGCAGGCCCCCTTCGTTGAGCAAAGTTTCCATTTTCTTTATCTGTTCGGAAGCGACCACTTCCACATTACAACTCCCCTCGCGTGAACAGAACCAGATCATCTCTCTGAATGCCTCGGCCGGGTGGAGGGTAACCCTATATTCAAAAGAATCCATTTTGCTCTCCTGGAGTTATCGAAAACGAAAGCAGGTGACCTCAAGAAAGAACAGGGGGTCCTATTCCCATGCATGTAAGCGCGGCGCACAACTTCTTGCCACACTTCTTCCCCTCAGTTCAAACAGATTATATCATCTCGTCCGATTTCCTCAACGGCGTAGAGGACCAGTTGTAGATGGGATTTGATGTGGACTGAAAAAATCGAGGAATACAAACTACAGTTTATCCCTTTACCCTTTTTTTCAGAGCGTGGGCATGAGGGATGGCCTTGTCGTTTTTCTTTTTTGCAGCCGTCCTGGCCTCTTCTATTTTGGATTTGGCTGATTTGGCTTTGTGATTCCGGCCGGTTTTGGCTGTGGCGCCGGCAGACTTTACACGGTCGGACTTTTTGCCTGAGACCACCCCGGAGGGTTTGTTCTTCGCTGATGCGTACCGGGAGGGAGTTTTGCCATTCTTTACCGTGGATTTTTTACCTGCCGTCTTTATTTTTTTCTTTTCATTTGAGGCCGCCTTTTTCGATGCCGGTCTGTTTGTGTGGCCGCGTGCGGCCAGCGCGGTTTGTTTTCCGGCCTTTTTCACCCGCGCTTTTCGAATTGCGCCTGCCCTGCAGCCCCCTTGCGCGGATACCGAGGCTCCCCCCTTCGCGCCGGATGCGAGCGCAACGCATTTAAGATCGTTATAAGGGGCGCCGGTTTCGCGGAACCCCGCCTCAATCAGCCTCTCAGCTTCAGAACACCTGACCCAGGAATTTCGCGCCCCCATTACAACAGCAAGCACCCTGACGCCATTCCTCTTCGCGGTCGCCGATATGTTATAGCCGGATGCGCAGACAAAGCCTGTCTTCAGTCCGTCCACTCCGGGGCACTTCCCGAGGAGCCTGTTGGCGTTGTGATGCGAGGATCTACCATAGGTATATGCCTGCATCGAATGTATAGTCAGCGATTCGGGAAAACGGCGAAGGTATGCGACCGAGAGTTTTGCTATATCGCGCGCAGTGGTTACCTGCCCCTCGGCGGGGAGTCCGTTGGGCGTCATGAAGTGGGATTTGGTCATCCCCAGTTCACGGGCTTTTGCGTTCATCTTCTTAACAAATCGTTCCACACTGCCGCTGATGTGTTCCGCCGCGGCGACACAGGCGTCGTTACCTGACACCACAGCCATTCCCTTGATGATTTCCTCCAGAGGGACGGGAGTACCCGCCTTGAGCCCCATTCGGGAACCGCCCGTAGATGCGGCCCGTCTGCTGACTTCGACTTTGTCGGAAAGACGAACCTGCCCTTGCTTAATGGCTTCGAAAACTAAATACAGGGTCAAAATCTTGGTAATTGACGCCGGGGCAATTTGATAGTCGGCATTTTGCTCGAAAAGAACGCTGCCGCTTCCCATATCCAGCAGGATAGCCGAACGCGCATTTACATGCTGATTTACTGCAGCATGGGAGATTTGGGGAACAACTAGACAAAAAGAAAGAAGAAGGAGAACGCACACAAACCGCCTTTTGCGCCGCATCGGATATTCTCCTCTTTGGTTGTCCCGATTTCGGGAACGAGACTGGTGAAACATTGCATGGCCCGACCTCTGATACGCGGGCCGCCCAGCCCTTCCACACAGCCGAAGCATGTGTGTTTATGGAGATATAGAAGCGATTTGTCAACTGAAATCATTCAACTTTCTTTCTAAAAGCCATCGCAAGGATGAATTTTAGCTCAGAAAAGTATTTTTTGCAAAGAGGACCGCTCTTTTGATATATACTTCGCCAGCGTGGTGTCCTGAGTCGTTAGTATGAAATAACCTTCCGGCTCACGGCACTGGTTTTCGAAAACCGAAGCGAAAGGGGACCGTGAAATGTTCGGCCGGATAATGGATTTTCTGTCCAAAGACATGGCGATGGACCTTGGCACCGCCAATACCCTCATATATGTCAAGGGGAAAGGGGTCGTTCTGGATGAACCCTCTATGGTGGCCGTCGAAAACGAGTCCGGCAAGGTAATCGCCATCGGGCGGGAAGCCAAGAGCCTGGCTGGCCGCCACGCCAGGGGAACAACCGTAACCAGGCCTATGCGGGACGGAGTTATTCATGATTTTGAAACAGCCTCTTTCATGGTCAGCGCATTTCTTGGCAAAGTATTCAGAAGGCTCCCCCTCTCCAGGCCCAGACTGGTTGTCGCCGTCCCGGTGGGGATCACCTCGGTTGAGAAGCGCGCGGTAATAGAAGCCGCCGCTATGGCGGGCGCGGGCAAGGTGTTCCTTATCGAGGAGCCGATGGCCGCCGCAATCGGGGCAGGTCTTCCTGTCGATCAGGCCGCCGGACAAATGGTTGTGGACATCGGCGGGGGGACAACCGAAGTGGCCGTCATTTCAAAATTCGCGGTCTCCTGCAGCGAGTCGCTCAGGGTGGCTGGCGATGAGGCCAACGAAGCCATCTGCCAGTTTATCCGGCAGCAACACGGCATGGGCATAAGCGAAATGATGGCCGAAGTGATTAAAATGAAGATAGGTTCAGCCGTACCACTCAAAAAAACACTCGAGATAAAGCTCCGGGGAAAAGACATCTTCAGCGGCATGCCCAAAATCATTACCATAACCGATGCCGATATCCGTTTGGCCATGAAGGAGTCCACACATGCAATAATTGAAGCTGTTCGGCGCGTTTTGGAAAAAGCCTCGCCGGACCTTGCCTCGGATGTTGCCGAGAACGGCATTTGGCTGGCTGGTGGTGGTTCTCTTCTCAAAGGACTTCGAGCGCTGATTCACCAGGCCGTGGGACTCGATGTGGAAAAAACCGAAGACCCGCTTCGAGCAGTTATCAGCGGTGCAGGCTCAGTTACGGAACATTTTGATTACTACCGTGACGTGTTCCTGAACTGATTTCCAGACCCACCTGTCTTTTTTCGCATGAGCCGCATTGTACGCATTGCGGCTTCTTACCGATCGAATACAGAGCACACTGTATTGGCCTCTAATTACATTTAAGAAACTCCCTTTCCCGGCCGATTTATATTTCATGCCACATGGGCAGTCCCCCGAATCATGACGCCCATATTCTTAGGCAGAAGGGGAACCGATTTCGATGATAATCCATACGGTAACCTCAGGTTCCTACATGGTCAGCAGGAAAAAACCCGATATCATGCGGGCATACCTGGGAAGTTGCGTTGGCGTCACTCTATTTGACCCGGAGGCCGGAATTGGAGGTCTCATCCACCTTCTCCTCCCCGAAGCGCCCAGCATGGACCTTAGCTGGAACCCGGAAGTGAGCGCTGCTACCGGTATGCCTATTTTCATCGACGCGCTTTGCAGACAAGGCGCCGGAAAGGAAAGGCTGCAGGCGTGTATTGCGGGAGGAGCGCTTATGGACCCGGTTTCACAGGCCGATTTGACGCTCGACATCGGCGGGCGCACGGCGGAAATGGCGCTGCATATCCTGCAGAACGAAAAAATCCCGATCCGGCAGATCGAAGTGGGCGGGTGTTTCTGCTGTTGCGTCAGCCTTGATCTCACGACTTGGGAGACAACAATCGAACCCTATGTTCTCCCCGCCCCGACGACTACGGCCGATCATTTTACCCGGCCAACGGCTGAGCAACTCAATGAAGTGATCGAAGAACTCATTCCCATTCCTCAGATAGCCCTTAAGATCATCCGCATGATCAACGATGAGACTTCCAGCTTCCGGGAGGTCTCCAGGGAAGTTACGCAGGACCAGGTACTGAGCGCAAGAATAATGAGGATGTGCAACTCGGTTTCCGTTAACCCCGGCATGAAAGTCGATTCGATAGACAAGGCATTGCTGAGAATCGGGGAAAAGAACCTGATGCTTCTGGCCCTTTCCTTCTCCACGCAGAAATTTATCTCCCATGCAAGGCGCGGATATTCTCTTTGCAAAGGGGGCATCTTTTACCATTCCGTGGGGACAGCCGGCATCAGCGGCAAGTTGGCGGAATGTACCGGAAAGGCCAATCCCGACCTGGCTTACACTGCCGGCCTCCTCCATGATATCGGAAAGGTGATCCTCGACCAGTACATGCACAGCGCTTATCCGCTCTTTTACCGGCAACTTCAAATACAGGGCAACGATCTGACAGCCGCGGAGAAAACACTGTTCGGTATAACTCACACTGATGCGGGGTACCTGCTGGCCTGTCGCTGGGGTATGCCGGAGCTTGTAAGCGAAACGATACTCCATCATCACGAACCGGACAAAGCCAACGGGAACCAGTCCCTGGCGCACATGGTTTACGTCGCCGATCTTATCAGCTCCCGTTTCGTTCCTGGACACCATCTGAATAAGATGGACACCTCTCACCTGCGCTCAAGCCTGGACGTGCTCGACTTCAATATCTGGAATATTCCGGAATTGCTGGCCGGCGCCCCCTTCACGGCATTTGACGCCCCCGGCTAATAGCGTGGCCTGACCCTGAATCCCCCTCAAAAACCACCAGGCATTAAAATGATTATAGTATAGACGAAAATAAAATTTTA
This sequence comes from Syntrophobacteraceae bacterium, assembly GCA_049512295.1. Classification (GTDB taxonomy): domain Bacteria; phylum Desulfobacterota; class Syntrophobacteria; order Syntrophobacterales; family Syntrophobacteraceae; genus SbD1. The sequence continues at coordinate 4,595 of JBEKXG010000102.1, read as the reverse complement.
ATGGAGGAACTCATGTTCATCAGAGGATACGATGCTATCAGTGCGGCTAAAGAGCTCAAAATGCCGCTCGGAAAATATAGTGAGGAATCTTATCGAGGGTTCAGGCTTGACCTTTCGGTTGAAGAGGCCTACCAACTGGCAACTCGGGATCAAAACCTTATTTTTGTCGAGCTGGATATTCAAAACCTTTCGTTAGAGCAACTACTGAAGCTGTCAGCAGCGTTGGGAGCCGAACCTGGAAAATCCTGCACACAGGTCAGAGATAAATTCGAATTCGAGGGAGACGACGACAGAGCGGCGATATTTGATGCCATTGCCAAACGATGGTCTGAATTGAAATCAAAATCTCATTGAGGTGCGGGGGTAGTCCTGCTCCACGGACCAGCTCACACGGAGTTGCATTCAAAATGATCACAAGGCGGCGGGAAGGAGGCGACGCAGGCGTGCACCCATAGTGCGTCGAAGATCCGACGACGAAGCCAACACAGTGAGCGTTTGAATGCGACTTCGTATCACTGATATTCGATGCCCTCGTAGAAAACAGTGGCCGCTTCCAAGAGGCGTGGCTCGCGGAATTGTGCGGCCAAATCACCTGCCTTCGGTAGAATCCAATCAGATTTCCGTAACCAAAAAATCATTCCCCCGACACGAAATTGCCAAGCTTGCTCGTGTAATGTCCCCCAAATCTCTTTGGCGGAGGACAATATTGGCAAACCTTTTTCTAGGGGGGGACAAATTGGAAAACTTCAGCCTGAATACCGCTCTTTTGAAAGACATTCTTCAAAGCGCCAAACCTCTTGGGCACCACGAAAAACCGGATAATCTCAATCTGGGGTTTGGCTTTCTCTACTATGGCCTGGCCAGGGCGCTCAGACCAAAGCATCTCCTCGTCATCGGGTCCGGGTTTGGTTTCAGCGTGGTGTGTTTTGCCCTGGGAATGAAGGACAATGGAGGTGGTATGCTCACCTTCGTCGACCCGTCATATTCCCTGATCAAGAACGGCCCGTTCAAAACTATCGGAGGGACGGACAAATGGAGCGAGCCTCAGAAAGTCTATGCGCATTTCCAGCAGTTCGGGGTTGAGGACATAGTTACCCACTACAAATTGAGGTCGGATCAGTTTTTCTCATCATTCAAAGCCCTTGGGTTGCCCCCGATTGATATCGCCTTTATCGACGGCAGCCACGCCTATGAAAACGTAAAAAGCGACTTTCTGAACACCCTCGAACATGTCCACAAGAACTCTTATATACTCCTGCACGATTCCAACATTTATGTGCGGGAAATCATCGGACATGCAGGCGTCAAAAAATGGCTGAAGATCATCAGGAAGGAGAAGGACTTTTTCGAGATAACCAATTTCCCTTTTTCCTCGGGAATGGCGCTCGTTCACATTCTTCAAGACAAAGCGTGGAGGTGCGCAAAAAAGTAGTGTTTCCAATAACCATACTACTCGCCTCTGTCGTTCTTTGCGCCTTCCTTTATCTGTTTTGGCGCCATGTCTGGTTTTTTCGCAATCCCCATCGGACGATTCCTCCAGACGGATCAGGAATTCTCAGCCCTGCTGACGGTACGGTGGTCTACGTCAGGCAGATGGAGCCGCAGGAAAGCGTGATCAATATCAAACGTGGTATCAAAGCCACTCTCAATGACATCACCAGGGAGGACATAACCCGCCCCAAGATTCTGATAGGGATATTCATGAGTCCCTTCAACGTGCATTACAACCGCATCCCTGTTGCCGGAAAAATTCGATTCGTTCACCACTATCCCGCAGCAGTTGAGAACGTCTGTATGCTGTCCATGCACCTGCGAACGCTCTTCAGGCGGTCGCCGCTCTACAGGAACAGTACGCATATAGTCCAGAACGAAAGGACCGTCACGAAAATCGACGGCATACACCGCGGCGCACAGATCGCCTGCTACGTCGTCCAGATCGCGGCAAAATGTGTGCACGGCATTGACGTATACATGGGCGAGGGCCACCAGGTAAATGCAGGAGAAATTTTCGGGATGATCCGCATAGGGTCCCAGGTAGACCTGGTGGTTACTCATCTGGAAGGAATGAATATAAGGGTTTCCCCGGGGGACAAAGTCAGAGCGGGTCAGACCGTTCTGATCGAATGATGACGGGAACGGACATATAAGGGAGGCAACATGAAAATCGATTTGCACGTCCATTCCAAATATTCGGTTCGCCCTTCGCAATGGATTCTCCAAAAACTTGGCTGCCCGGAGTGCTTCACCGAACCGGCCGAAGTCTACAGAATCGCCCGACAGAAGGGAATGAACCTGGTTACTATAACAGATCACAATACCATATCGGGCAGCGCCGAAATCGCCCACTTGCCCGATACCTTTATAAGCGAAGAGGTTACAACGTACTTTCCGGATGACGGTTGCAAAGCCCATGTCCTCGTCTATGACATAAATGATGCAATACACCGGGAAATCCAGAAGGTGCGGGAGAACATCTTCGATCTCGTCGGCTACCTTACCCAAACCGGTATTGTTCACGTCCTGGCCCATCCGCTTTACTCGGTAAACGACAAACTGACGATCGATCATTTTGAAAAATTTCTTCTGCTCTTTAGTAACTTTGAGATCAATGGAGCCAGGGACGACTATCAGAACCATGCAATCAGACTGATTATGGAAAATCTGACCCCGGAAATCCTCGACAAGCTTATCGACAAGCACGGAATTTCACCCGCTTTCCCGGAACCCTGGCGCAAGAGTTTGACCGGCGGCTCGGACGACCACAGTTCTCTCAACATATCACGCCAGCATACGGTGGTCAGAGGCGCCCGAAATTTGAAAGAGTTCCTCCTGGGGGCCGAAAGGCGCCGGACAACTCCGGTCGGCAAGGGATCGACTCCCCGGGTCATGTCTCATAACATCTACGGGATTGCCTACCAGTACTATAAACGAAAACTGAACTTCCAAAGTGACGTGAATAAAGACGTTGTACTGCGTTTCCTGGATCGTTGCCTTCAGGCGGACGCCGAAGCAGAGGAAAGACTGGTCAGCAGATTGATATACTCGTGGAGAAGGCGCAAAACTCCCAAACAGGAGCAGGGCTCCCGCATCCAGGACCTTCTGCGTTTCGAAGCTCAGAAGCTTCTGCAGTATGATCCCGATCTTATGGAGATCGCCAGCAACGGCAACGACATAAAGGAAAACAGGGCAGAACGATGGTTCAATTTTGTGAACCAGGTCTCCAACAAAGTTCTGGTTCATTTCTGGGATTCTCTGCTAAGCAACCTCTCCGGGGCCCATTTCTTCAATATGTTCCAGTCACTCGGGTCTGCCGGGGCGGCTTATACATTACTGGCGCCCTACTTTGTGACGTTCACCGTGTTTTCGAGAGATCAGCATTTCAGCACATCCGCAATGGAACACTTCGGAATAAGTCCGGCCTCCGCTGAGGGCGGCCAAAAGCCGGTAAAGATCGCCTATTTCACGGACACTTTCCATGAAATCAACGGCGTTGCGCTGACCATTCAGCATCAACTCGATCTGGCCCAAAAAACCGGCAAGGATTTGACCGTAATCACCTGCGACGCTGAAACCCGCCCCCCGCTGAAGGGCCAAATGAATTTCAACCCGATTGGAGTTTACAGTTTCCCGGAGTACCCCGAACAAAAGATGTTCCTGCCCCCGTTCCTGGAAATTCTAAATTTTTGCTATGAGCAGGGTTTTACTCAAATCCACGTGGCCACCCCCGGACCACTAGGTCTTGCAGGGCTGGCCATCGGAAGAATAATGAAAATTCCGGTGAGCGGGACCTACCACACCGCCATTCCACAGTATGCACATATCCTGACGGGCGACGCCGCAATTGAAGAACTGGTCTGGAAATATACGACCTGGTTTTACGATCAACTGCATCTGGTTCTCGTTCCTTCCAGGAGTACCGAGCGCGAATTGATCGGAAAGGGAATAGATCCAAAAAAAATCTGCCTCTTCCCCAGGGGAGTGGACACCGTAAGATTTAACCCCTCCAGGCGCAATGCCCGGTTTCTCAAAGAACACTTCAATGCCGGAGATGGTCCTAAGATTCTCTATGTGGGCAGGATTTCAAAAGAAAAAGACCTCCACGTTCTGGCCCAGGCATTCAAAAGCCTCACCCTAACCTTTGAGGACGTCGAACTGATCCTCGTGGGCGACGGACCATACCTCAAAGAACTCAAGGAACTGCTGGCAGGCACGCCCTCTATATTCACCGGTTACCGGGACGGGGAGGAACTTGCGACAATTTATGCAAGCTGCGACCTTTTTGCGTTTCCAAGCGCAACCGATACATTCGGCAACGTGGTCCTGGAGGCGCAGGCGTCCGGCTTGCCCGTTATCGTTACGAATTCCGGAGGACCGCAGGAGAATATGATTCCGCATAAGACAGGCCAAATCGTGCAGGCTGGGGATACCGAAAGTATGCTTCAGACCCTCAGGTTTCTTCTTGGCGACAGCTCAAGGTTGGAGGAGATGGGTAAAGCGGCCCGGCTCAGCATGGAAAATCGCTCCTATGAGCGTGCCTTTGATAAGACATGGCAAATCTATCAGACAATTTCGCGCCGCCCCGATTCCGAACCGGC
>JBEKXG010000101.1:0-10455 GCA_049512295.1 Syntrophobacteraceae bacterium | reverse complement strand
ATGGGTAGTTAGTAGAATCGTCGGACGCCATCAAAACAAGGTGAAATCGAAGGAATCAGATGCACTCATCACTCAAAGAGGGAATATATGCTACTTTTGGGGACGCCTGGAAGCCGAGATGGGCGGATCGCTTCTAAAAAACCTTTACAGAGAAATTACATCTGGAAAAATCAAAGAACACCCAATGAACGTTGGTACAATTGGGACTGGAATTTTACTGACTAATGATCCCGAAGTCGAGAAGTTATACCTAGCCAGTATTGCAAACGACGGGATAGATGACATTCGGAATAGAACATATCACCGAGTGTATTACGGAGATGCTGCCTACAAGAACCCAGATACCTTCTTGACCGATCCACATTCATTCGGCGTAGATGACTGGCCTAAGACTCGTCAAGCAATTTTGTCTAGACTAAAATACGAAGACGATCGATCACAGGCCTTGCGTGGTCTGGACATAGTTACCTTTAGAAGATTTTGTGAAACACGTGGTATACCGCGTTTAGAACCGTCGCAGTTGCAGATTCTCAGGAACAGTGTTGAAAGACTAAATCACCTCCCCAGTCAGAACATACAGATTATTGTCGAGGAGCACGCTAAGCTTATGGCGATTCTAAACATTTAGGAATTAAATATGGCTGAAGGCACTCGGCCCCATAATAGGGCATCGATCTTGCTTATCTATAATGAACAAGGGGAGTGGTACGATGTCGAGCGCTATTTTTATACTCGAGCACCGAGCATTGGCCTAGGATATTTGGCATCATGTCTGAGAGATAAGGGTCATCAAGTTGCGATTTGTGATTTGCAAATTGAATCTGCAAAAAATCTTTGGCGGACCCTAGATGAGATGCAACCTGAAATAATTGGATTATCTTGTTTAGCATCTACAATGGTCTCCACTTTCAAGTTGATAACAGGCATCCGGAAACGCAGTAAAGCCTTGATCGTATTGGGCGGACCACAGGCGACAAATTGGCCGTTCAAACTACTCGACCGCGGCTTTGCAGATTGCGTTGTGATCGGCGAAGGGGAAAACACAATAACAGAAATAGCAGATCTGACCGCATCGGGAACTAAAGATTTCTCTTCCTTAACTGGAGTGGGCTACATGGCAGGTAATACTGCCATGATAAGCCCCCCTTCTCAAGGAAAGCCTAAACTTGATGACCTGCCGTTCCCTGCTTTTGATTTATTGGATTTGTCCAGATACGCGTCAGGCCCTAATAGGGCTACCAAGGGTTTGGTAATTCCTATTGTGACCCAGCGAGGCTGTCCATTCGGATGTCGGTACTGTGATTCAGAGGCAGTTTTCGGGCGGGCTGTTCGGTATAGAGGGGCACTTAGTATAAAGGAAGAAATTCTATATTGGAAAAGAAAGTTCGAAAATATTTCTCTTTTGGTTTGGGACGATACGTTCACTTTTAATAGGGAGCACTGTCTGCAAGCCTGTGAGGTTTTTCAAAAATCCGACGTCGAATGGAGTTGCACTACTAGGCCCGATTACGTTGATAACGAATTGCTTGTGTCGATGAGAAAGTGCGGATGCAAAAACATCTATTTCGGCGCGGAGTCTTTTTCGCCTGAAACACTAACAATGTTGAATCGCACGACAACTGCTGATGTTGTCAAGAAGGCAGTCTTCCTAGCCCGGGATGCAGGAATACGAACGAGCGTAGGGATTGTGACGGGATTTCCCTTGCAAAGGGTAGCCGAGATCTGCCGAGACATTCAAATGCTTTTCGATCTCGGCGTCGAGTATCCAACTATCAACCTATTCAAATCATACAGCCCGAAAACGTTTGCTTATTTTGAAAATTCCGGGATCTCCCACGAGAGAGTGGCTGAATGTGCGTTTCAGGGAATTGCAATTAATCCTTGGCGCGAGCGTTTCCTCAACGTGTTGCGATTGGGTTCGCTGACGAAATATCATATGGCCAGAGCTTATAGGCTGGCAGAGCAATACATGAGGAGCAGATCTCTATGACCGCGAATCTGAATCAAATAGATACTAATTTAGAGCAATGGCTCGTTGATCGCGGTTTTGAAAAAATTCTTATGAGCGATCCAGTTCAGAGGCTGAAGCGTATTCGTTTTCTGGGCACAATGCAGTATTTTGTCGACCTCGAACACTTCTACACCAGGTATGATCACTCCTTATCAGTTGCGAAGTTAGCAGATACTTTCTCTAAAAGGGCCCGATTAGGCTCTGAGATGGGTAATATTGTGGTCTTAATGGCGCTGATTCATGATATCGGCCACCTGCCATTCTCGCATGCCTCCGAGGTTTTTTTCCGCCAAACGTGGGGCAAGTATCATACTGGTCATGGCTCTCGGCTTGTTCACCATCTTGCAAGTCATCTGAAAATAATCGGTGAGATTGACTTGGCGAAAATGGTCCGCCATGCAAATGCTTTGTTGGCTGGGCATCTCGAGAAAGATAGTTACGAGAGAAAAGTCGCTTACCAGATTTTTCATGGCACTGTATCGGCCGATAATCTGGATGGGATTACCAGGGCTGCAAGGTCGATTGGATTGCCGGCGCCAGAGCCAACAGATATTATCTCTGGCATTTCGAGAAGGGAAGATCAGCCGATTCTTTCACACGAAGCCCAACAACTCGTCATCGAATTCTTTGAACTGCAGAAGAAAGTGTACCTCGAATATGTATATTCAGCCAATGGGCTATCCGCAGAAGCTATGATGACCAGGGCTCTCGAAATCACATTCCCAAAGTCTTCATCTGACAGGAATGAGTTTCTCTCACTTGATGACAGTTCTACTCTGGAAAGATGTCATGACGATAGTCGATCACGGGAATTGATACAGATGTTGGAAGCGAAAATGCTTTTCGCTTCCTTGCGTGAAATCGCTCCTGAAAAACATAAGCTCATAAGCGCTCTTAGTAAGCGTATGCCAAGTGAAATCGGTCGTGCGATACCGATCAGAAAAATATTAGAGGCCACTTTATGTGAGACATTGAATCTTCCAGAACCACTATACTTTATCTGCCATTCAACTATAAGACACAGGTTTCCCAATTTAGGTCCAAGGCAGCGACATTTATTTAGAAGAGATTTTTCATTGGAAAAGACTAATCGGGATCTCCGTAGCTCGAAGTCTTATGAAGATGATATAGACATTTTTCTGCCAACAGATACCCTATCGAATGTGAGATTCCTTTCAATCCCTCGGTCGTTGAAGTATTCAGCCCCTTACGAGACTTGCCAGCCGGATCATAAGACTGAACTTGAAAAACATAGGGGCGCGTACACCACTCCAAGGAAAATCGTGCAATTTATAGTGGACTGGACAATCCGGAAAAAAGACGATACTATTTTCGACCCGGCATCAGGCGATGGAATCTTTCTGAGGGTTGCATACGAGAGGCTATTGGGACTCGGCGCCACCTCCAAGGAGGCAGTACATTTAATATTTGGGGTAGAAACGGACCACGTTTATTGGGAAAATAACAAGCGCTTCTTTAACAAAATCGCCTCTGCTTCTAAACACATTATCAATGAAGATTATTTTAGCATGTCGTCAAAATCACTGGGTTTCGCAGATAAGCCTAGGTTTGATGTGATTGTCGCCAATCCACCTTACATTCGGGCTCATAGGTTCCAAGGTGATGATCGTGAACGAGCGATTCGAGTTGCCGAACAGTGTGGGGTGAGGTTATCGCAAAGAATCAGCTCCTGGGCTCCATACGTCGTTAATGCAGTGACAATGCTCAAGCCGAATGGCCGGATAGGTATGGTGCTGCCAACAGAATTGCTTTCTGCTGATTATGCAGAACCGGTGCGTAGATTCTTAAAGCAAAATTTTAGCTCACTCCATTTCGTATTCTTCAATAAATTCGTATTTTCAGGAGTACAGCAGGATGTTTTGCTGCTGCTTGCTAGTAATGATGGGCAACCAGGCATATTCCGCACGAGCGTTCAAGACAAGGATTCTTTGTCAGTAGAAACCGTGTCCAACGCGGAGAAACAGGTAGTGAGTAGCAAATGGCTGTCGTCCAAATGGACTAATCTTCTGGCGGACCAGAGTATCCAGAGTTTACTCGATACGTTACTCGATCGCAGGCAAGCAATTGCCTTCGAGGAGTTAGCTTCCGTATCAATTGGTCTAGTCACCGGATGTAACGAATATTTTATTCTATCACCTTCAATGACTCATAAACATTCGATCAAGGATGAGTGGTTAACTCCAATTATTGCAAAAGCCGCCTCAATTCCTGGGGCTCTCATAGATCCTGAAGATTTCGACAAACTCGCCAGCGATGACAAGGAATGCTATTTATTGCAAATCAACACCTCAGCTAATGTAGCCTCAGACATACCACTGGCGGAATATCTAAAGGAAGGGAAAAGGCGTGGGATTGAGCAAAAGTATAAATGCCGTACAAGGTGGCCATGGTATAGTGTGCCAATGCAATCAGTTCCCGATGCATTTATAACCTACATGTCTGGTAATTTTGTTCGACTCGTCATTAACCGAGCGAATGTTCACAGTACAAATACCATTCATAACGTTAGGTTTAAAGAACAATTGAGTCAACGATTGATATATGCTTACACTGTATCATTTTATTCGTCTTTTTCACTCCTGAGCACGGAGCTAATTGGAAGGGTTTACGGCGGCGGCGTGTTAAAACTCGAGCCTGGCGATACGAGAAAAATTCTGCTTCCTAATCTTGGCAGATTCAACTCTGAAATCATCAATGAGTTGGCAAGTCTCCTTAAGGATCTCGATAGAGGGATACGTAGCGGATCTTTGTGTCTATTCGAGGAGATAGACCGACTGGTTATGTATAAAGGGTTAGGCCTTAGCGAGTCGGACTGCATACGAATACGAGAAGAAAGAGAAAGGCTCCGTCGGAGACGCATGCTGCGCTATCTTACTTGAACGGAAAGTTTTTTACACTCATGATGACTTCGCAACAGGAGATGGGAGATTTTTAACCACCATCGTGGAGATCACAAGTCCGTCATCGTCGCTATCCGGTCAATACTCCTTGCCACAGAAAACGTGCTCGGGAACCGGCAGCATAACGGGAATGATCCGGACTTGTTGAACTTTTTGAGCTATCTGGATTTCCTGGATAGGAGATTTGTGGAATTTAAAAACCTCCTTCTCGTGAATCACGCACGTGCCGGTTACGGCATTCGGTTCATGTCGTCAAATCGCGGTGATTGACAGGAATAGGTTCAGATAAATTCGCATAAGCTGCTAGTGGGTAAGATCGTGATGGACATGGACTGTAATCTGTATGTTATCAGCGGCTTTAGCGCCTTCATTTTCAGCAGACTCTTGCAAGGGCAATCCCGGCCTGCGGTTTTCGCCTTCGTGCGCAGGCTCAGGCGAACCCGGCGCGACCGCAGTTGTAGACAGAATTTTCTCGATATCTTCCGACCGAAAGAAGCTGTCCATCAGCAACTCGATAGTGTCTGAAAGAATTAAACGCGGATCTCCCCAGATATTACCTGGCTTCAATTCGCTTTCAAGATCTTTGATTTCTGAAAACAGCCGGGATATTTCCGCCGTCTCACGTTGCCGCCTTCGAAAAAGGTTATATTTAAACTGCTCGATCCCCGGTAGTTCGATCGGGTGTCCGGATTTCCTTAGACTGAGGGCAAGCCGATTCCGGTCGGTTTTAATGACCTCTTCGTCGGGTACACGGCGAGATTTTAGCCAATCCATGAAAGAGGAGTACTTGCCGCATAGCGAATTGTATTTGCGGAGAGCCTCTTCAGTGGGAAAAACCCGTCGCCATCCCTTCGGACTTTTCGGATCCCTGCCGAAAGAATCGCCGCCTTTTCTGAAAGGCTGGAGCCGCCCGGTTTTGCACCATTCAAATAGGTCGTTCCCGGTCGAGCGCGGGTAACGTCTTGACAGATCCCTGCCTTGAATGATCATGACTGTGCCTCTTGCAAAGGGCCCCGGGTGAGGTTCCAGAGGAAAGCACGTCCGATTCCCGCCGTCCGGCCCGCGATTCCCTATCCCCTGGAGGCCGTTGAATTCCTTTATACCAAACATGCACGTTCCATCTGATTCGCCGCGTTCTCGATCTCCTTCAGGAGCCCTCGGCATCCAGCTCAGAATAGCCGGGAACCTCTACTCCGTCTTCTGCAATGAAAATCTGTTCACTCAGCGGATCAAAGTATATCCTGTCAAGAACACTGTTCACCGCGGAGACGCAAAGGAAGCGCTCTTGTGGGCTGTAGCAAGTTAAAGATATTTCGGGGATTTCGGGGATGAATTCCTCAATTTGTCCGGATATCCGGTCTTAGTTTCACTAAATCTCCACGCTCCGCGAGAGCCCGCCAATGGGGTCCCCGGACCACGATCCGGGGGACCTGATCCGGGGTTATTCTTCGCGCCCTCTGCGTCTCTGCTGCGGTGAACTTTTACCAAAATCATCGCCAGGTCCGGCTGCTTCATAGCGGTAATACTGGTGGGTTCGTCTACCTTTGCCGGCCCTGTGCTTCGAGTGCGATCCGAAATTTAGCGGCAACTTTATTTTCCATCTCGACTCTGCGTTCGGCCTTCTTGAAAATGGATTCACATTTAGTGCATCGACTCAGGATATCGGTGACCGGCGTGGCATTCATACGGCCGATGTGCCTTAAAAGGTTTTCGAAGCTGCCCTGGTAACCGTCTACAGTGACGTGCTCGTGGATTTGATCGTACAATTCACGGCAGAAAACTCTTCTTGCCTGGCTCCTGTAAAATTGCTCTTCCAAGGAAAGTTGCTGGAAGATAGTGGTCTTTCCCAGGATCTTGGCTTTGTCGGCAGCATTGTTGAGCCGCCGAAGGAAGATTTCATCGTGGCCCCAACCTGTTATTGCATGGGTAGTTTGATGAATGATCAGGGCCTCAAGATCATCGAAGTGAAGTGCCTGAACAATGCGGCCGTTAAGGAATATTGTTTTCTCCTTTTTGACGCACCTGCCATGACAACCACCAAACATTTCAGGATGCTCGACATCGACAAGTTCCAATTTCCAATGCCTTCCGTGAACCCACGTCGGGAAATAGGTATTTTGAACCACCTGAAAGAGCTTCCCGCATTCCGCCCCTGCGGATCCATTCTGGAGGGTAATTCCCATTTGCCTGTTGCCTCCTTGGCACGGCTCATCACCGGGCCGGTTGTGGTCAGAAGGTCTCAAACGATAAGCCCGACAATTCAAAATATCCCGGCAACTTGCCAAACTCTGCATTTGATTTTCTGCACTGTCAAGGTGGGTTTGGCTTTATCGAAAGTGAAACGGCGATTAATTCTCTTTATCACCCTCTCAGTCCTGCAACTTTCACTGCCCCACGGTGATATCCATCAGGGAAGAGTTTGCCGAATTCATCGATGTCAATGCCATTGTCCCCGCATGTCTCATAGATCGTGGGGATTTCACCCGTCTTTGCAAATCGCCCGCGCAGATAGTAGATTATTTGCCAGTGCTTTTCAGTGAGAGGGCCCATCATTTTTGTCTCTTCCCACTTGTACTCGGCGAAATCAACGTTCCAATCAGCGGGATCGACCAGAAACCCTCTGACATTTATCCGGTAAACGAGAGCAGTCGATTCTAAGGCCTCAGACTTGGGTGAACGGGGGATATTTGCGGGGTCGTAGCACAATCCGGCAAGCTTGCATGCCCCTCTGCGATAACCGGAAGGAAAAAGCCTCTGGAGGTCTGCAAGGTGCAGGTTCTGAGCATGGCAGGCTTTATGGACCAGGGGGCACTTGCCGTTTTCTAAAAAGAATCCGCGAATGTACCACAATACCTCCCAATGCTCTGGACTTAGGTCTCCGGAAATCCCGGTTCTGGGCGCCATTCCTTCAGCGAAGTCTTTGTCCCATTCGTCAGGATGTATCAGGAAATCATCTTCATCAATCTCGTAGACCTTGCCGCTGTATTCGAACGTTTTCAAGTTTGCTCCTTTGGCTTTCGAGACATTTATTCATGTCCCTTTGTGACACCCTGAAACTATGAAAAGGTGTCAGGGTGTAGGGTCGAGACCGCGCTGCGCTCCCGGGGCCATGCCCGCGATGAGCTTTTCGAGACAGATTATAGCCAGGTCCTCAATACGGTCAATGTGGAACTTCGCTTAAAAGGACTTCTTTCCTGACGGCCTTATTTATCGGATGATGATGAAATGCGACTTCACAATATGAATTAACGTCAATTCAAAAAACGGAGCTGCTATCCGGTTCTTTCAACTGGTTGGTTCTGCGAACGGTTGCGTTACTTCATTTTTCCTTGTTTTACTTCCAATTATGATGTATAATCTTCTCCGGATCAAACCTTAGGGGTGTAGCCGGAAATCGGTCCTGAAATTAGCCTGTATTTACAGAGAGAAGCTTGAATAATTAAGGGATTCAGGGATTGAAGAATTTGGATTCACACTGTCTACTATTCACGATTCATTATGACCTATTCGCTATCCGCTGTTCACTGCTCGCTTTTCCTGTTCGCTCCCGGTGTTATCCACTGTTCTTGCAGAATACAAAACCCAAACTGCCAATGAAATCAACTGGTTGTGCGATCAGCCATTGCATTCGCCCTGCATTTGCAATGAATACAACAAAGCTAATTGCAGGTATTTCTGGATCACCGCTTTATTCCTTCGGCCTTCGCCACCTTTGCCCAGGTATCGCGGAGCGTGACCGTGCGGTTAAATACCGTTTTGTCCGGTGTGGAATCCGGATCGACGCAAAAATATCCAAGCCGCTCGAATTGGTAACGACTCCCTGCGGGCGCCCCGGCCAGGCTCGGCTCCAGTTTGGCCGCTTCGATCACTTCGAGTGAATTGGGGTCGATAAAGTCCTTGAAAGTCGATCCATCCTTCTCTTCCGAAGGGTCCGCCCGATTGAGCAGTTTGTCGTAGAGCCGGACTTCGGCGTCTATAGCGTGGGCGGCGGAAACCCAGTGGAGCGTCGCTTTGACTTTGCGGCCGTCGGGCGGCGAATCTCCTCCCCGGGTGGCAGGATCATAAGTACAGCGCAGTTCGACCACCTCGCCTTTTTCATCCCTGACAACGTCGACGCATTTTATGAAATACGCATAGCGAAGCCTTACCTCACGCCCCGGAGAAAGCCGGAAGAACTGCTTGGGCGGATTTTCCATGAAATCATCGCGTTCGATATAGATAACCCTTGAGAAAGGCACCTCGCGTGAGCCGGCGGAAGCGTCTTCCGGGTTGTTAATAGCCTCGAGCTGCTCAACCTGATCTTCAGGGTAGTTTTCGATAACTACCTTCAGCGGCCGCAGAACTCCCATCACACGCTGCGCTCTCAGGTTCGAATCTTCCCGGACGCAGTATTCCAGCAGGCCGAGGTCAACCAGGCTCTCGCGCTTGCCTACTCCGATCCGTTCGCAGAAGTTTCGGATCGCCTGCGGCGTGTACCCTCGCCGCCTCATACCCGCAAGGGTGGGCATTCTCGGGTCGTCCCATCCGGCCACGTAGCCTTCCTGAACGAGTTGCAGGAGCTTTCGCTTGCTCATGACCGTGTAGCTCAGATTCAGGCGCGCAAACTCTATCTGCTGAGGATGGCATGGAGCGTCCAGGTTGTCCAGATACCAGTCGTAGAGCGCCCTGTGGTCTTCGTACTCCATCGTGCAGATGGAATGGGTGATTCCCTCGAGCGCGTCCGATTGGCCGTGCGCGTAGTCATACATTGGGTAGATGCACCATTTATCGCCGGTCCGCCAGTGCGCCATGTTGCGGATGCGGTACATCACCGGGTCGCGCAGGTTGATGTTCGGGGAGGCCATATCGATTTTTGCACGAAGCACGTGCACGCCGTCCTCGAACTCGCCGGCGCGCATACGTTGAAAAAGGTCCAGGTTTTCAGCGACCGGCCGGTCCCGGAACGGGCTTTCCCTCCCCGGTTCAGTGAGAGTCCCCCGGAATTCGCGTATCTCATCGGCACTAAGGCTGTCCACATAGGCCTTGCCCGCCTTTATAAGGTCGATTGCCCATTCGTATAGCTGCTCGAAGTAATCGGATGCGTGGTAGAACCGGTCGTCCCAGTCGAACCCGAGCCACCGTACGTCATTCATTATAGAATCTACATATTCGACTTCCTCTTTTCCGGGATTGGTATCATCGAACCGGAAATTGCAAAGCCCCCCGAATTCGGCGGCAAGGCCGAAATTGAGGCATATGGATTTCGCGTGCCCGATGTGCAGATAACCGTTGGGCTCGGGCGGAAAGCGGGTCAGGACCTTTCCCCCGTTTTTTCCTCTCTTCACATCATCGGCGATTATGTTGCGAATAAAATTTGGCGGGACCCTCGTTTCGACGCCGTTCATCCGATTGTTCTCCGATTTGAGTTGAGCGTACCTTCGGCATTGGTCCTGATTCCCGGTTTAGTCCCAATGATGTTTACTTAAGAAGTTTCACCCGAAGAAAATTTGACAAGATTAACAGGATTATGGAATGTTGAGAAAA
>JBEKXG010000100.1:0-12587 GCA_049512295.1 Syntrophobacteraceae bacterium | reverse complement strand
TGGAAGGCAGGGACACTACGGTCCATTCGGTATCCTGCGAACTGGCCGGCCTCATCAAAAAAGACCTGCCCCCCGAAAACCCCTCTCACCTGAAGATCGACTACAGGCTCGCCCCGGTTTCCAGGTATGCATTCTGGGATATCTATTCGCTGGCAGGCGAAAGCAGCGAGATCAGCGAATCGAGGCTCAGAGAGGCATTTGCAAATAAAATAGTCTTTGTGGGTTACACGTTCAGCGCCGAGGACGAGCACACCATCCCGGTCAGGTCAAATATCGCATCGGGCCTCAACCAGGCTTCAGATCGAATCCACGGCATCTACATACATGCGCTGGCGGCAAAGACGCTCCTTGCAGGCCAACTGCTAAAAGACGTCCCGGCCTGGATTACCTGGATGGTGGCTGCGGGACTGGCCCTCGCGTCGGCAATAATGTTTCTGATGCTCTCTCCGCTGAGGGCGGGCGTTGTCCTCGGCTCGCTGGCGGTGTTTGCATGCCTTGGAATCTACGGTCTTTTCTCGTCGTTTTGGGTGATGCGGGTCGCTCCATTGGCATTCGGACTGTTTATTCCAGGCGCAATTACAGGAAGTTACCGTTACGGCGTTCAATATAAGCAGTTCCGCTTTGTACAAAGGCTTTTCGGCAGCTACGTAAATCGCCATGTCCTGCGGCAAATCCTTGACGATCCCGAGTCCGCTTTGTTTGAGGGCCAGAGGGTCACCGTTAGCGTTATGTTTACGGACATCAGGAATTTCTCCACCCTCTCGGAGGCGTTGGATCCTCAACTTGTCGTTTCGGGACTCAACCGGTATCTGGCCGAGATGACCGAGGCGGTTGTGAAGGTGAACGGCTATATGAACAGGTTTGTGGGTGATGCCATCCTGGCAATCTTTGGGGCACCGAATCCGTTGCCTGATGATGGGGCCTGGGGGGCCGTACAGTGCGGGTTGGAGATGCTCGATCGCCTGCAGCGGCTCAATCAGTCCGAAATATTCCCCGGTATTTCCGAGCTTGGGATCGGAATCGGCGTTCATACGGGTGAGGCCATTGTAGGCAATATCGGATGTTATCAAAAAATGGACTATTCAATTACTGGAGATACGCCTAACCTTGCATCCCGTATCGAAGGAATGACCAAAGTCTATAAAATTCCTTTCTTGATCAGCGAGGCCACCTACGAACGGGTAAAAGATCGAATCGAGGCGCGATTTGTTGACAGCACACGGGTCAAGGGGCGAAAAGAGGCCGTTAGTCTCTATGAGGTTATATCGCTTAAAGCAAGCGATTAGCAGGTTTTCGTGGGGCGTGGAGATTTTTGCAAAGGAGGTTGGACAATATGAGACGAAGAGTGTTAAAGGGCATCCTGGCCGGGTTAGGGGTCGTGCTTGTGTGGTCCTCTTCTTCGTTCGCACACAACTCGTGGAAGGTAAGCGACCTGTCGGGTGAGGTTTTCCTTACCCGCGGCAATGACCGGATTGCCGCGGCCATCGGATTGGATATCGCCTCAGGGGACGCGATGACGATCAAGGATGGGGCATGGATCGAACTCGTGTCCACTGGAACATGCGAGGTGTGGGAGTTCAAGGGGACCCGGCAGTTCACTTTCACCGAACGTGAGATTATGAGCAGTCCAGAGGGCGATAAAATTCCACCGGATCACCGCCTGTCGGTCTGCTTCAACCCTGCCGGATTTTCAATGGGCAAAGCGCAGAGAATAGGGGGTATAATAGAAAGAGGGGGGTCGGCTGACGACGAATTGTCCGAGATCGGATCGGAATCCAATGCAGCGCTGATTAACCTCATCATTCTCCATGCGTTGAACGGGAAGGACATTGAAAAGGCCAGACCGTACTACGAGACGCTGAAACAGCGTGCGCCGGGGTCTCAGTTCGTCGCAAGCGTGGCGGAAATCTTCGAGGCAAAGACACCTGCAGGCAAGTAAGGGCTGGAGCCGATTCTGCTGCTGGAGGGTTATTTTGTTTCCGCAGGGGTCTGGCGGGAATGGACCGATGGTATTAATTTCGTCGAAGCTCGGGTTGGTCGAGCTTTTGAGTCCTCCCTGGCAAAGCGGGGAGCGTCCGCGTATTCATCAACTTCAAGAAATCGGCCGGCCCGTTAATTTCGGGGTCGATGGACAGGTATCGCAGACTCATGAATCGCTCAACTCAGGTTGCCGGCTTCCGCACAAAATAATGGTTTGCGGACGGCCTCCCGGCGAGATAGACTTATTTACTGCACTCAAGTGTGCAGGTATGTCCGGATTACCGCCCCGGAATTAAAGGAGCGCAGCGAGGTTTCCGGGGCAGGCTCCAGGCGGAAGTCAATCGCGGTGGGCGTTCGCGGGGTGTCTTGAACCGGTGGGAAGAGAACCTATTGTGGAGACACGTTGTGACTTTTGAACAGCTTCTTGACCGAGACAAGGTACTGGAATTGATAGAACAGGGTACGGGAAAGGGTGTCAAGGTGGGTATCCTGGACAGCGGAGTCGATTTCACCCATCCCGCCATTGCGGACTCTGTGCATCGATCTTTCGAGGTGCGGGAATCCCAGGGAAATTTCGTGGCGTATGAGGCGCCGGGAACGGACGTTCTGGGTCACGGCACCATGTGCGCGGGAGTAATTCACAGGATCGCCCCTGAAGCGGAACTCTATAATGTCAAGACCCTCGATGAGCGAGGGCAGAATTCGCCCGCCAAAGTCATTTGCGGCATTCAATGCGCCATTTCCCAGGGGATCCATGTGCTCAATCTCAGCCTGGTCTCCCTCAACATGTCCAGAAACACCATTGTGGATATGCTCTACTGGGTGGAAAAAGCCTACTATAATGGAATGGTCCTCGTTGCAGCCACGGACAACAAGCAGAAACGAGGGTTCCCGGGTGATTATTCATCGGTCATAGCGGTTGATTTTCAGCATTTTCCTGATTTCAAGTCGTTTAACTACTATTCGGGTAAAGCGGTTGAAATGGAAGCCAAGGGGGTCTATGTGGAGGCGCCTTTTCCCGGAAACACCTACATTTCGACAACCTGTACGAGCATTGCATGCCCGCATGTCACGGGCGTGGTGGCGCGGCTTCTGTCCACGATGCCCGGACTGACGCCCTTTCAAATAAAGACGCTGTTGATGGCGGCCAGATCCAACGACCGGAACGCATAGGAGGCTATATGGACATCCTTCAGGGAATTGAAAGGGTGAGCAAGGCTATTGAAGCGTTGTCTAATGAAGTCAAAGAATTGAAGTTTCTGGCTTCCGAAGCTTTCCCGTCAGGGCCATATTCGGTGCGGGCCGTAAGCCGGGAGCCTGACGATCGGCTGAAGATCGTTGTGGGCTATCTTGCCCTGAGCCCCGGCATGGAGCAGGATGAACTGCTCAATACCCTGTTGACCTGCGCCCAGCAGGTGGTGAGGGCCGAAGGGGCGGGGTTGACACTTTACGACGATAAGAAAGACGTGCTCGTCTTTCGCGCCGCAACGGGGGTTGCCGCCGATAAAATCATCGGTTGGGAAGTGCCCCTTACCAACTCACAGCACGGCATCGCTTTCAGAATGCGCCAGGTCATTTCATCAACCCCCATGAACAGGGCGATTGATCAGGCTACGGGGGTGACCTACAGAAACGTCCTGATCGCCCCTCTTCTCATCAACGACGAAGCTATCGGTACGGTGTCGGCCGTTAACAAAATGACCGGAGACGACTTCACCCCGCAGGACATCGACCATTACACGGGCTTTGCGGAATTGGCTGCTCATATCATCCGGCAGCGCATGCGCGAATACAACCTCAAGCAGATCATCGAAGGAGACGCCGCTAAAGTTCCAAGGGAACTTGCGGGGGTGCAGAACCTCACGAACGACGCGGACCTTTTGGAGATAATCAAAAGCGTGGTTATGATGGAACGAAGGTCGCCTGAAATGCTTCCTTTGTGCAAGCAACTTATCGGCGCTCTGGCCAACATGGGTTGATCGACAGAAGACGGAAGCCGGAGAACGGAAGACGGAAGACAGAGGACGGAAAAGGGAAGACGGAGAAGACCTCCGTCCTGCGTCAGCAGAAGCATTTTTCCGATGGAGGAGAGGCCATGACCCTCTTAAAGGGCCCGGATGGGACGCTTTACGATATTCCCGATGGACAGCTCGATCAGTACGAAATCGCGCCGGAAGACCTCGTGGACAAGATGGAGGCCTCCGGAGTGAAACCGCCGCCCGGAATCAATCCGCAGCAGGTCGGACCACAACGGGTTGCGCCGATGCGCCTTTGTCTCAAGCGCTAATGTCAGTAAACGTTCACCGGGTGTGCAGCACCGGAAGTCTCCACACTCCTCGAGGTGGTCTCGATGCGTATTGAATCTTTCTTTGAGCCTATCGTGTATGTGACGGCCAAAGTAACTCATGGCTGCAACCAGAAATGCAAGTATTGCAAGGTCGATTCGTTATCCAGAGCATCCATGAAGATGTCGCTGGAAACGGCCAAAAGAGCGGCCCGCCTTCTGATCGAGAACTCCGGCTTTACTTCCCTGTGGTTCAATATGCATGGCGGGGAACCTTTGCTCTTGCCGGACGAATGGATCGAAGAGGTGGTTTGCTATGCGCGAGACCTTGCCGGCAGGCATTCCAAGGAAATCAAGTTTCCCATCGCGACAAACGGCACTCTTCTGCCCGAGGAGCGTCTCCTGAAACTCCATAAGCTGGGGATCGACTTTTCAATGAGCTGCGACGGCCCTGCGAAAATACATAATATTATGCGCGGGCGCGGAGCAACTGTTCACAAGACTTACCAATTATTCAGGAAGCATAAAATCCGGTGTGGCATCATGGCGGTTATCAGCAAGGGCAATTATGACAAGATGAAACAGGTGATGGATTGGTACCGCGAGCAGGGAATTCGCTCTTTCCTGTCAAATTTCGTCGAAGCCCAGGGACGCGGCGTCAACAATCACCTTTTGAGCCCACAGGAAATGCTTGAAAGCGGAGTTCATATTCTGGACCACATGCACGAAACTGATATTTCGGTTGCCAATGAAGATATGTTGCGCAAGGTCGCCTGGTTCGTGCAAGGCCGAAAGAATGCCGACACCCTTGCCTGTCCGAATATTGAATGCCATGCCGGCCGGCACATGGTTGCAGTCGACATGGACGGAAGCATTACGACTTGTGGAAGTGCTGATACATCTGATTACCTGCTCGGTCACATTGATAGCGATATAGATGACGATCAGTATAAAAGTGTGCTCAATCGATTCCATGACAAGGGAAGATGGATTATACGCTGCTTCGATTGCGCCGCCAAACAGATTTGCAGTCATGGCTGCACGACTGCGTGCAACAAATCGAGCGACTACAGGGAAAACATGTGCCAATACACTCGAATGATATGGACACATTTATGTGAGCATCCTGAAAAAGCGTATCATATCAACGGGATAATAAGTGGACGTATGGCGCGTCACGGGTAGCTTGTCAGTCATGGCAAGAGGAAGCGTTTGGGCCCGATCTCGATCTGCCGGCATGCGGCTGTTCATGTCGCCGGCCGGGACGGGCAGGCGCGCAAGGTGTGTTTGAACCGGGAGCGTAACAATTTCAGGAAGGAGAAGATCATGGCCGTTGTGAGAAGTCTTGAAGGAACATTTTATGACATCCCCGACAGTGAACTCGATCAATACAAGGTTCCCGCCGATCAAGTGAAGGGCCTGATGGAAGCAGCCGGTCAGAAACCGCCGCAGAGTCCGGGACCGCAACAGGCGAGCCAGGGCCAGGGCCAGGGCGGAGGCGCAGGTGGATCGCAGCCTCAGATCCTTGTCCAGTTTATAACGCAGGCCCCCGGAGGCGCACCCCAACAGAGGCAGCCTCAAGCGGCTCAGGCAGAAGGTGAGGAGAAGGTTGAGCCTCAGTGGTACTGGATAAACTGGGCAAACTGGGCAAACTGGTATAACTGGTACTAATCGTCCCCGGGTGACAGGTGATAAATTGCCGCTTCTCTTTGCGGTGCTTCTATTTGGGACAAAAGGCGCTCGTCCGGTCGAAGTCCGCCTTTTGTCCCGTTCCTTGAAGATTGGTGAGTGAATGTATGGAAATGCAAAATCCGCAGGGTATGTACGGAATGGATCGATTATCCGTTGGGCAGAAGGTTTCGAACGCCCTGTTTTTTGTTGGCTACTTGAAGCCTGTCTTATGGATCCTGATAATGGTTGTCATCATCAACCTGATATCGGCTTCCAGTTTGATACCCATTATGGATTTTGGGAGAATATTGAGTGACTACTTCGGCAAAAGAGAGTCGGTGGTGTGGACTTTCATTAGTTTTTTTGCCGCACCGGAGCGTGCCATATATCTATACGTTATTTTGGCGGCGTTTCTGATAGTCGTTTCAGGCGTTGTTACGCTTATATCACATTATTATGGCAGTTACGTGCGTGAGTTTATGTTGAGAAACCTCAGGCTCGACGTCTACAACAGTCTCGAGCATCTCAATATGCAATCGGTGAACAGAAGAGGGGCGGGGGATTATGTGCAGGGAATTCACCGGGACGTTTACGCGGTGGATCAATTGTTCAGTGAACTCTTTAACAGGACCCTGCCTCAGACCATATTCGCAGGCGTCGCCTTCGCCGTTTTGCTCAACATCAACTGGGTTATGACCCTGGCATTGTTTGCGGCAGGCTTCGTGCTCTTTCCGATTTTCACCATCTGCAACAGGAAAGTAAACCAACTTTCCGGGTACCTTCGGTGGGCCTTCACCGAGATGTCGGATCAGTTGATCGAGACCATAGGGGGGTTCCGCGACATTGTGGCCGGAGGGCGTTTCGACCGGTTTGCGAACCGGTTCGACGATACTCTCAAACGATCGCAGGGCAGCGCGGTCAGCATTGCCTGGTGGGGGCAGGTCGGGGGTATGACGACTACTTCTCTGATGAGCCTGTTCACTGCGGTGCCGATCATCGTGGTGATTTCCCAACTCATGAAGGCTCACGCCGCAGGCCAGCCCGAGACGGTTTCCACCCTTATCGGCGCCACAATCTCTTACGTACTGTTTCTTCAACAATTTCTGCAGATTTATTCCATTATATACAACTTCCTTCAGCAGGCCGCCATGACCTCCCCGAGTTTCCAAAGCCTCCGGATGATGCTGACACCCGAACCGGGGAGGTTCCCCGCGCAGATCGCGCAGATCGCGCCTGCGAAGGCTGAGAGTCCTCCGGCACGGTTATCGCCCGTTCGGTCCATCCAGTTTGAGGGCGTCTCGATGCGCTTCAACGGCCGCCCGCTCTTTGAAGGTCTGGAGTTCTCGATACCCGGGGGGAAGATTTCGGCCATTGTAGGCCAAAGCGGATCGGGTAAGACGACGATATTCAACCTTCTGTTGCGTTTACTCGATCCGACAAACGGGAGAATCCTGATCAACGGCCATCTGCTGGAAGCCGTCGATGAGAAGCAGCTCAAGAAACTGATGGGGCTTATTCCCCAGGACCCGTTTATCTTCAACTGTTCGCTTCGTGATAACCTGCTTATGGCTTCAGCCGATGGAGTGGACGACAGTTTGCTTAACAGGGCCGTAGACTTGGCGCAGATGCGTGAATTCGTTCAGGCCCGCGAGGGCGGCCTGGATTTCGTCGCCGGGCATATGGGCAGGAACCTTTCCGCCGGCGAAAAGCAGCGCCTGGCCCTGGCCCGTTTGATCGTGCAGGACCCGGAAATCATTATTTGCGATGAATATACGGCCAATATAGATGTGAAGACAGCGGGGCTGATTCACGAAGTGATGCGGACCGAATTCTCAGATCGTACGCGCATCATTATTACGCACCAGTTGTACACGATCAAGGGCGCCGATCACATCGTCGTTCTGGATAAGGGGACCATCGCCCAGGCCGGCACACACGAAGACCTGCTCGCCCAACCCGGTGTTTACAGGGATTTATGGGAGCTGCAGAAACTTTCGTGAGGCGAGAAGTCGGCGAGGCGGGGAGGGGGGAAACCGTAGGCTCGAGGTGCCTGCCCCCTCTCCCTGTAATGATGAGAGTGTGCAAAATAAGGAATTATGAAGCCGGAACCCGCAACCCAGCCCGACGATTTTGTGAGCCTCTGCCGCCGCGCCTTCAAGGAATTCGGTAGCCGAGCGCTGTGGAACGTGCGCGAGCTTGAAGACCCAAATCCTAAAGACGCCCTGGTGATTGCGCGCTACTTGCGCGTTGAGGGCAATCTGGCGGCCCGCCGGTTGGCTGAACGGATCGAGAGGGTCTGCGCCATGCCGCTCACTAATTTTCAGTCACGCATTCTGCGCTTGCTTGCCGCACATCGCAATCCCGAAAGCTATGTTGCCGGCAGCACGCCACTTAACCGTGACTGGCCGCGCGTTTCCGAAGACATCGACATTTTGCACGACCGCGAAGAACGCGTTGCGCAAGCCGCCGAGGAAGACGCGGCACTCTTGCAGGCCGAGGGGCTTGATGTTGTATGGATGCGCCGCGAACCCGCGACTTACACGGCAGAGGTGCGGGCAGGAAACGAGCGCACCCGCCTTGAATGAGTGGTGGACAGCGATTTTCGGTTTTTCCCAACGGTCAAAGACGATCTTTTTGGCTATATGCTCGTGCGGTACAGAGAAGAGGATTTAAGGGCCGTGCCCTCGAATGAGGTGCCTGACCCCAAGACATTTCACAGCAAGGCGGCGCGGGCATTGGCCGACCAGCATGGAAATCTCGGCGGCCATGCTCGAGCGCTGCAAGAAAAAGCCGCCAACCCCCTAATTTGAGAGACGATGCACGACCGCAAGCACCTTGTTGTCAGCGAGGTTGAGAGACTTCTTGCCGCCGCCGGGGCTGGCCGCAACCCGGTGCACGGCCGCTGTTTGCGCATGAAAAGCACCCCGCAGCCCAGCAGGTCCCCACCGGTTTCCGACGCTAGGCGGGCCTTATGCATACTTCTGCTCAGCCTGTGCCTTTCAACCATCCTGCCTGATGGACCACCTGGAGTTCAAGCAGATTCCGTAAACGGATGCGAGCCCACCTCACGGAGCATCGAGATCCTGGCTGCAGCCCCACAGGCCTTTCCTGAAGGGGCGTTTGGACCCGAAGGGGCAGGCACCGCCGAAGGCAGTGCCGTGCCCAATGGAACGGCCATCCCGGCTGCGGCGCCTACGTCGCCAGCACCGCCGACCCCAACGCAGGGGGCAGGCACCGCCGAAGGCAGTGCCGTGCCTAATGAAGCGGCCATCCCGGCTGCGGCGCCTACGCCGCCAGCACCGCCGGCCCCAACGCAGGGGGCAGGCACCGCCGAAGGCAGTGCCGTGCCTAATGAAGCGGCCATCCCGGCTGCGGCGCTTGCGCCGCCCGCCTCGCTCGACGGGGTTGTCCGGATGAACAAAGAAGTTATCAGCCTCTACAGGCAGGGCAATTATGAAGAGGCGCTCGCTCATTGCATCGAGACCTGTGAGGTTGCGCGGCGTGAACTGGGTGAGGAGCATCCGGAGTTTGGCAGTTGCATCAGCAATCTGGCGCTGCTTTACAAAATGACGGGCAGGTACAGTCTTGCAGAGCCGCTTTTGAAGCAATCCCTTGAGATATCGAGAAAGGTCTATGGAGAAAACGATCCGGATTTCGTTACGAGCCTCAACAACCTTGCAAACTTCTACTCGGACACGGGCAGTTATGCGGAGGCCGAGACGCTCTACCTTCGGGCCCTGGACATCATTCGAGCCGGCGCAGGCGAGGAGAATACGTTCTTTGTCAAAAGCCTGAACAACCTTGCTTCGCTCTACAAGTCGATGGGCAACTATGTGGAAGTTGAGCCGCTATATAAGAAGGCAGCCGGCATTTTGCTGAGGCTCTCGGGGGAAGATCAGCCCGACTATGCCATCGTCATTAACAACCTCGCGCACTACTACTACCTTGCGGGAAGGTACCCCGAGGCCGAATCCACCTTTCGGAAGTCTCTGGACATCGCTGGAAAAATCCTGGGTGAAGAGCATCCTGCATATGCGCGCACCTTGATTAACCTGGGGTCCGTGTATGAAGCGATGGGCAATTACGCAGGGGCCGAGCCGCTTTATCAGCACGCTCTCCGGATATTTAATTCAAAATCGGGCAAGGAGAGCAGGGATGCCGCTATAGCGCTGAACAACCTTGCGGGTTTGTACAAAACCATAGGGGACTACGGCAAGGCAGACTCGTTTTACAGCCAGGCCAACGACATCCGGCGTGCCGCTTTGGGAGAAAAACACCCGGAGTACGCGGCCGGTCTCAACAACGTAGCGGACCTCTACTATATGACGGGCAAGTTTGAAGCGGCTGAGCAACTCTATTTGAAGGTGCTGGAAATCCAGCGGTCAAACCTCGGCGAAAAGCACCCGGACGTGGCCCTGAGCATGCAGAACCTTGCTGCGCTTTACAAAAGGATGGGCAAATACCGGGAAGCCGAGCCGCTGTATCGACAGGCGCTCGGCATATGGGAGCCTGCATTGGGAAGCGGGCATCCCGATGTTGCGCTTGCCTTGCACAACCTTGGGTCGCTCTACCATGGGATGGGCAAGTACGGGGAGGCCGAACCGTTCTACCGGCGGGCACTGGAAATAAGGCGTGCGGTACTGGGGAAGGACCACCCGGATGTGGCCGCCACTCTGAACAACCTGGCGGCGCTGTGCGCCGCTGCTTCCCGCCAGGCCGAGGCCCTGGAGCTGATGAAGCAGGCACAAAGCATCAATGACCGTTTAATCCGGCATGTGTTTTCCTTCGCCTCCGAAAGTCAGCGCATGGGATACATCGCGGTCATTCGGGGGGAGATGGACAGCTTCTTATCGCTGATTTCACAGTATCTGGCAAACTCGCCTGCCGCAGTGATGGACGGGCTGGACATGGTGCTCAAACGCAAGGCGATCGTGGCTGAAGCATTGGCAGCCCGGCGGGACGCCATTTTTGGCGGGCGCTACCCGGACCTGGCGCCGGTTTTTCTCAAGCTGAGAACCCTGAGCGCCCAGATTGCCCAAAAGATCATGTCCGGTCCCGGTCCGGAAGGTCCCGAGGCCCATCGGCGGTTGCTTGAGAAGTGGACGGCCGAAAAGGAGAGCGCCGAAGTCTTTCTGGCGGACCGCATCCCGGAGATCGACCTGGAAAGAAGACTCGTCGAAGCCAATCGTGAGAAGGTTGCCAAGGCGCTTCCAGAGGGCACGGTCCTCGTTGAGTTTGTCCGGTTCGATCAATTCGACTTCAAAGCTGTACCCGCACAGGGACAGTCGCCCTGGAGGCCTGCCCGCTACCTGGCTTTCGTCTTGCTCCCGGGCAAACCGGAGAACGTTAAGATGATCGACCTGGGCGAGGCGGACCTCATCGACGCTATGATCTCCAATTTCAGGAGCGGGATAACCGGAAGAACCGAAAAGGCGATCGGGCATTCGAATACGGCCAGGGGCGGGCAGGGCGCTGTTATGGATGCAGGGCCCAAACTTCGTGAAGCGCTCTTCGATCCTCTGGAAAAAGTCCTGGACGGCCACAGGCAGCTTATCCTGGCCCCTGACGGCGACATATACCGTCTGCCCTTCGGCGTGCTGCCCGCTGACAAGGAGCGCTATATTATCGAGGACTACCATATCAGCTATGTCGGCGCCGGGCGGGACATCGTGCGTTTCGGCGCGGCCTGGAACCCAGGAGCTGCAGCCCCCGTGGTGATTGCGGACCCGGACTACGATCTCGAAGCCGGTGGGAAGAGCGTTCAAACACAGGGAGGGGCGGCGCAGGAAAGGCAGTCCCGGGATATGGGCGATATCGCTTCACATTTCGAGAGTTTGCCGGGTACTCGCGTCGAAGGTGAACATATTGCCGCCATGCTCGGCGTCAAGGCCCTGGAGGGAGGGTCGGCCACCAAACGCAAGGTTGAAGACGCGCGCTCGCCCCGTATCCTGCACCTAGCGACTCATGGCTTTTTTCTGCCGGACCAGCAGCGTCCCCCCGGGGAGAAAGCGTTCCAGACGGATCGGGGAAAAAGCGGGGCGGACGAAAAGGCCAACACGCTGTCACGGGGTATGGAAAACCCGTTGCTGCGCTCAGGCCTTGTGTTGGCGGGCTACAACACCTGGCGTCGGGGAAAGATGCCGTCCCTTGAGGCTGAGGACGGCATTCTTACGGCGGAAGACGCTTCGGGGCTCGACTTGCTTTTGACCGACCTGGTGGTGTTGTCGGCTTGTCAGACCGGGCTTGGCGACATAAAGGCCGGTGAGGGGGTTTTCGGGTTGCGCAGGGCGTTCCTTCTGGCCGGAGCAAAGACGCTTCTGATGAGTTTATGGAAGATTCCGGACGAAGAAACCCGGATGTTAATGGAGGGCTTTTATAAGCGCATATTGGAAGGCAGGCCAAGGGCGGAGGCCTTGCGCGAAGCCCAGTTGGAGGTCAAGGCCGCTTCCCCGGACCCGCTGTTCTGGGGCGCATTCATCTCGCAGGGCGATCCGGGGCCGCTGCCGGGAGGTTTTTAGTTTCCAGTTTTCAGTTCTTGGTTTCGAGTCACGAACCCCACTTCCGTCAAGACTGTCCGGACAGGATTAACAGGATCGAACTGATTTCTGAACAGGGTGAAAGGAGAGATTTATGGCGCAGGTAAAATGGGGAT
>JBEKXG010000099.1:0-10606 GCA_049512295.1 Syntrophobacteraceae bacterium | reverse complement strand
TCTATTTGCCCTCAGGAGCCATGATCGACCGGGCCTGGACCGGGGCATTCCAAGATTGGTCCGACCCCAACCATTAACTGCGTTTTGAGCTTCGCAGTGAACTCAGGAAAAGGCCGATGCCGCCCACCAACAGGGTAAGAATCGTAAGCAATTCAAAAGCGCTCATATTATGAAGGTGGAAGCGAGTCTGGGCGATGACGCCAAACCCCAGCATTACGAGGGACGCGACTGTCAGCAGCCAGCCCAAGATGTTCGATGCGTTGTAAAAGATCATGCCTATGCCGAACAGGAAAGGGACAAGCACCATCCCACTCGTGATTCCCATTCCCCAGACGCTAAAATATTGATAGCCGAGGCCGACCCCGAGGCTAGCCTGGATGTTGCGTAAAAAGAGGTACCCTCCGCCCACCATCATAACAAGACCCGTAAAGAACCGTCCAGCTCCACCCTCGGTACCGCCAGCGCCGCGCATAAACGCCTCCTTTATAACTTGAATAATGCGTCAACTTGACTGTCAAAGGATTCCGAACAGCATTTCCGGGTCGAATTCCATCCGAAAAGGCTTTTGGGATGCGGAATGTCCATAAATCATACGATATCCCAATCAAAGTACGCAAATGGAAATGCCTATCAGACCACTTTGGGCGGTTTGAGGACACACCACTCCCCCGGCTGTTCATTGTTCGCCTGAAAAACTCCCCTGCTATGGAGAGGGATCGGGCAAAAGGATAGAGTTTTCAGTTTGTACCTGGCAGTCCGGACTACCTAAAAACAGAATCCGGGAAAATCCCTGTCTTTTGTTTTTGATGGCGGAGTTCGACATGCTATAGAATAAAAATCAGATGATTTGTTCGGAAAAGCAAAGCCGGCACAGTGAGCGTTTGAATCCGGCTTCGTATCAGTCCTGCGACATAATGATCGCACTATAAGGTCCTATCCCTATATTCCCGCTGCAGGGCATGTCATCGGCAGGCTGACCGTTGGCCTCCGTATCGTAGCTGAACCAGTTGGCGAAATCGGAACTGTACCCGTTCCAATCGCTGTTGAAGCGCACCCGCCATAGTCCCGCACGCGGGAAACCGATGGTGTAGCCTGTGTAGCCCTGATTGGCAAAGTTGAGCACAATGACCACGTCATCGCCATGGCCCCCCTGGTCCCAGCGATGAAAGGCAATAACCTTGGCTGTGTTGTTCGTATGGTGGACATTGACGTTTTGGCCGAGGAGTCCCCGGGTGTTGTTGAACCAGTTGCGGCGCAGGTGAATAAGATCCCGGTAAAGTTGGAGAATGCCGGAATAAGTGAGAGTTTTCGACCAGTCGAGTTCTTCCGGATCGTTATGAAAATACCCGGACTCGAGAAACTCCTGCCCCATGAAGATCATCGGAATTCCAGGAGAGGTGAAAACGGCTGCAGCCGCCAGAGTGGAGCGTTTTTTGGCAAAGTAGCTCCCGGCGTTCCCCTGCCAAATCATCTCGGGAAGACGGGACTGCCCGTTGGCATCCGCGTCATGGGACTCGGTGTAGATCACACGTTCAAAGGCGTCGGCGTTATAGCGCCGGGCGATTACGTCCCTGACGGCACTCATATCACGCGATTCGTCATCGGCGCCGATAACGGCGCCCCGCAGAGTCCACACGAAACCGGCGCCCCATTGAGCATCAAAGCCGGCGCCGCCGGCCCCGGCGTCCCCGGTGATCCACTCATTGTCCTTTAGATCTTCGGCAATCGAGATCTTCCATGGCTGGCGTTGTTTGATCAGGGAATTGATGTGCTGCATCAAACTCCAGCCATCGGGAATGTCATTTCCCGGATCGTTGTTCCAGTCCTTGACATTGCGGATAGAGCCGACCGAATCCCAACGAAGCCCGTCCGCGAAGCGTTGTTCAAGCCAGCGCAGCGCATTATCGCACAGATATTGCCGGACCTCGCCCCGGCCGTAGTCGAAGCGGGTTTCACCCCATTGCGTTGTGCTGCGCCAATCGTTGTAGAAATAAATCCCGCCCTTGCCGTTCTCGGACCAGCCGTCGAATTGCCACATATCGTCGGATGGAAATCCGAGGTGGTTATAAACGACGTCGACAATGACGGCGATCCCGCGGCGATGGGCTTCATTGACGAAGTTGCGGAACCCGTCAGGACCTCCGTATTCATCCTCGATTGCGAAGATATAGGCGGGATTGTAACCCCAGGATACATCGCCATCAAATTCAGCAAGGGCCATTACCTCGACCGCATTGATCCCTAGGTCGCGCAGGTAGTCAAGCTTGCCGGCAGCAGCGGCAAAAGACCCCTTTCGGCCGGGGCTTGCCGGGTCGAAGACAAAACTGCCGATATGCAGCTCATAGATAATAAGCTCGTTCCATGAAGGCGTGCTGTAGCCGAGAGTCGCATAAGCCTCGGCGCAGGAGGGGATTGCGCTGTTCATGTCGCCGTTGGTGTGAGTTACAGCCCGCGCATAAGGATCGTTTCTCCACATTACCGCCGGCTGAGCCGGATTTGAAATTACATACTTATACCGTTCGCCTACGCCGACGTCCGGGACATCCACAGACCAGCAGCCGTTGTTTTCAGAAAACAAAGGGGTGGAAGTCGCAGACCAGTTGTTGAAATCTCCTGCAACAAAGACTTGAGAAGCAAAGGGCGCCCACACGCGAAACGTGGTTCCGCCCTGGTAAGGGGTCGCTCCCATAAAAGGGCGGTTGGAAGCCGGCATAAAAAAGTCCTCCTGTAGTGAAACGTGACGAAATGGAGAATCTCCACGTTCCGCGAGGCGTGGATTCGAACCAGCCGTCGTTCTTTACGGGTGACCGTCCGGACACTCTGTGGAACGCAAGTGGGACACTATTTTTGATCCAGTGTGGTGACTCCGATCCAGTCCTCACCCGGTGGTTCATCGAGGTATTTGGCGCACCTGGAGAGATAGAAACGTGAAGGAGGATCGCCGGGCCACCGTTTCTCGACCTCCTGGAAAAGGCCCTGAGCTTCCTGCCATTTTCTTTCATAGAAAAGTTCAACACCGCGATTGTATAACTCGAGGGGCGCTGAGAATTCGGCCTCGCGCAGGCGAGGGCACATCAGCTCATAAATCCTGACCGGCTGTTGTTTTCCCTTGACGCGAACTACGTCGAGCACCCTGGCAACGAACAATTCCTCTGCCCCTTCCAGTGTAGACTCACTTACGACGATGGAAACGCCGTATTTTTTTGTCAGCCCCTCAAGCCTGGAGGCAAGGTTTACGTTGTCCCCGATGGCCGTGTAATCCATTCGACGTTCCGACCCCATATTACCGACGACCGCCATTCCGGTATTGATGCCGATTCCAATATCGAGGACCGGAAGGCCTTTTTCTTTCCAATCCTCCTGCAGCGAGCGCAAAGCTTCGATCATCCCCAGGGCCGTCCGGCAGGCGCGCACAGCATGGTCCTCCTGGGGCATTGGGGCGCCGAATATTGCCATGATGGCATCCCCTATATACTTGTCCAGGGTCCCTTGCTGTGCGAAGACGACCTCGGTCATCCGTGTCAGGTACCCGTTAAGCTGAAGGACCACCTCCTCGGCGGTCAGCTTTTCGGAAAGGCTCGTAAAGCCCCGGATATCGGAAAAAAGTATCGAAAGCTCCTTTTTCTCCCCGCCGACGCACAGTCTTTCCGGATGGGCAAGCACTTCCTCTACAACCGACTCCGGCACATAGAGACCGAACGCCTGTCTTATCTGCCGCTTTTTTTTCTCCTCGCTCAAGTAACGGTGCATGGTGGTTCCCATGTAGGCGAAAGCGAGGTTCAAGGGGGGATATAGGTTGTTCAACCACAGGCCCTGCGACAGAAAAATATGATGGGTAAACCAGATGTAGCCGCCAAACAGCAAGGCGGACACGCCCGCGAGCAGCACGCCCCGCGCCCGATATTGCACCAGAAGAAAAATAAGGGCGATCCCCCCCAGCGCGCCCAAATCGTATACCAGGGCATTGCGTTCCGATCTTATCATAAACTGCTGCTGCAAGATGTTTTCCATAACCGTGCAGTGCAATTCCACGCCGGGCAAAACTGCGTCAAACGGTGTACTGCGCATGTCATAGAGACCCATCGTGGTAATGCCGATTACGACCAGCTTGTCCTTGAGGCAATCTCGGGGAAGCTCTCCGCGCAGAAGCGCACCCGCCGAATAATGCGTAAAGCTATACTGGGGACCGTAGAAATTTACGAGAAGCTCCCCTTTGCTGTTGGTAGGAATGTCAACAGGTCCCAGCCGCAAACCTTCCACCCCACCGCGGTCGAGTTTTACGATCAGCGGCAGATCCGGCATTGCGGCGCAAATCATCTCGAGGGCCAGGGAAGGGAAAATCCGCCCTTCATAGCGGAACAGAAGAGGCATCCAGCGCACCGAACCATCCGGGTCAGGAAACACGTTTAAACTTCCCCCGTAAGGCGTGGCTTCAATGATCTCCGGGATGTTCATCTTGATGCCGGGCTGTTCGAGGAGCTTTCCGAGCGGCGTTTCGCCCCGTGACATGACAACGCCGCACTTGAATTTATCAAGCAATTCGGCTGGAGGCGGTTTGGAGACAAAAGGGCTGCCCGGCGCATAGAAGAAGTTGCCGACGACAATTGGGGCAGAAAGCCCCCTTATGGTTTCGGCGAGAATTTCGTCGTCATCTTCACGTGCTGCCATCGTGTCCAATTGACGGAGAAGGTCCGGGGAAATCCCTTTTCCGGGCCTGTTTCCAAGATCCCGTTGCAAGTCCCTGATGGCGTTGCGGCGTATCTTCTGATCCGGTTCGAAAAAGCCGAAGTCGAGGCCGATTACCAGCGGCCCGCTCCGGTCGACCGCCTCGATCAGTCGCGCCGTCTGCCGCCTCGGCCAGGGCCATCGCCCCTCACTGTTTACGCTTTCCTCATCCACGACCACGAACGCCACCGTCCCGGTCGGTTTCACAACCCCGCGCGAGAGGAAGTGAAGGTCCCAGCACTTGAGCTCTATATGTTCAAGCAGCGGAGTGTTAAAGATACACAACAGGGCCATCACACAAGTCAGCCCCGCAACGAACAGGGACTCCCAGGACAAAAGCGCCCGGCTCAGTCTTCCTGATAGGGCCGCGAGCTTCCTTGGCTTTTGACGATTTAGAGCGGACATCTCGGCTCATCTGGGCAGGGTCGTAAGATTTCAGTCTTCAGTCGGCAGTCTTCAGAATGGGCGTTTCTCAGACAACCGGCCACTGACAACTGACCACTGACGGGTATTTCAAGCTCAGGCTCCGTGATCTTCACAATCAACAGCTTGCATTGTCCTCCAGGCACTTATCTGCCGGGCACCATCAGGCGGGCTGGCAAAGTCGTCGTGGTCGTCGGGAACGTCGTGGTCGTCGGGAACGTCGTGGTCGTCGGGAACGTTGTGGTCGTCGGGAATGTCGTGCTCGTCGGGAATGTCGTGCTCGTCGGGGAGGTGGTGGTCGTAGTGGTCGTTGTGCTGGTGCTCATCGAAGGCACCGGAGAAGCATTGAGCCGGAATTCGCGCAAAATACCCGCACCCTGCTCGATCCCATCGGTACCCTGCCCCACAGCCGTACCACCGCCGATCCCCGCTGCCGGAGGGGTAACGGTATTTCCGATCTGCTCCAGGCCGGCAAGCATCCTGGCCCTTTCGGCAGCAGTGGCGAAGCGCGGCGGGGTCGGCAGGTTTCGGCCGCAAATCTGGCTTATCATGTTGGCGGTAAGCAGAACGGGCTTATCGGGGAAGTCCCTGCTGAACACGACGATCGGGTTTGCAATGCTAAAGGCGGTTACAAGGCCTTCCTTGCATACCTGATCTTTGAGTGCTTTCTCCTCGATTGAGATTATGTAGTCGGTGTCTCTGCTGCCGATAATTGCCGTCTGCGTCCCAACGCGGAAGCGCTTGTCCCGGTACTCCTGGAGATCCTGCACGGCAAAGCGCGCCTTGCCGGACAACATGGAAACCAGCCCCGCCCTGGTTTTCTCAGCCGGATTATAGAGATATTCGGTTATTTGGAGGTTTGTCTTAGGAGCCAGCTTCACCCTGCTCCCATCGGCAAAGACGATCTCCGCCGAACCGACATCGCCCGTACGAATGATGTCCCCCAGGAAAATCGGGTCTCCAGGTTTGAGGCCTTCCTTCCTGCCGCTTCTCTGGAGTTCAACGGCGCCTGTGAGCCGGTCAGCCTTTCCGACAGGCTCGGGCGCGGACCATGCTGATTCGGCCACAAATATGAAAACGGCAGCCAGGAAAAGGAAAAGGAACTTCCCCAAGCGATTTTCATCTAAAAGTCGAACACCAGCATGCATGAGAATATTGCCCTTTTGAAAACGAAAGGATCAAATGCACCGTTCGATAGCGGCTGCTCGATATTGGAATCGTTCCAGACGTGCTGGAAGATGAGCATAATCTGCGTATTTTCCGCTACCGGGCCTCGCAGG
Organism: Syntrophobacteraceae bacterium; assembly: GCA_049512295.1. GTDB lineage: Bacteria > Desulfobacterota > Syntrophobacteria > Syntrophobacterales > Syntrophobacteraceae > SbD1. Next base: position 4,178 of record JBEKXG010000099.1, on the reverse strand, counting down.
CAAACGTAAAGGTCCTCTTCGAGGTCATTGCGGCTGACCGTAGCCGAAAAGCTGGGATCAAAAACATAGTTGCGTCGGATGAAATACCCGGAAACGTCAAGGAACCACTGATCTTTCCAGACCGGCCACTGTGTGCCCGCCAAAAACCGCATTTCCGTATATCCCCCGGCGTTATGGGGCGATGTGTCGTCAACGCCCTCAAAAAAGCCGGCGCGAATATGCGCCAAGCCCTGCAGCATCAGATAATACTCGACTATGCCCATGCCCAATAGCCGATCTTTTGGTGTAGCGTCAAGGAATTCGCGCCAATCGGCCCACCCTCGCAGTTCGGTGCGCCACCTCTCGCCGGTGGAAATGGCGAACATCGGATAGAGAGAATACACGTTCGCACGCGATGTGTCGCCTGCCAGGTAATGGCCGTAGACGCATTCCAGACCGGCATAGAACGGAGCATTATTCCAATTTGCATAGAGGTACGGGCGCTCGGCGATAATGCTGGACGCGCCTTGCTGGAAATAGGTAAGATTGTAATGATTATATCCAGCGCCCAAAGTCCACGGATTATCCCGTATCAGGTCATAGCGGCCGGTTACCGAACTGACCTGCGCAGAATCCTCTTTTTGGGTGACCCTGCCGTTTACCAGCGGGTTGAAAAGAGGGTTGCTGTCATAGACATAGCCCACCAGCCCATTTACATGCCAGCGCTTGTCGTTTCGCTCCGTATCCTTGACCGAGGTGAGCAGTTTCGAGACGAACTCACGCTGCTCAGGAGTGAGCTTCTCTTTGAGCAGCGATTTGAGGAGTTTTTTCGATTCATCGTATTTCTTCAGTTGCGAAAAAGCAGCGGCTTCGTGGATCTTTGACGCTACGGTGAGTTCCGGCTTTTCGGATCGGGCCTCACTGAACAGTTCCACCGCTTTGTGGAACTCTTTCATCTGCAGGTAAACGATCCCCGACTCCAGGTCAGCTCTGCCCGCATCGAGCGCACGCGCCCTCCGCAGATATTCGAGCGCCTCCGCCTTCTTCCCGCGCTTCACGGCAATGAAGGCAAGATCGAACCAACACTTGAGAAAGTTTTGTTCGTCCTGGCGCAGAAGCGCCTGGAATATCGCTTCCGATTCGTCGAGGCGTCCCAGGTGGAAGTAGATAATCCCCAGTCCGTACTGGAGTTCAAGATTTTCCGGGAACTCGACCACTGCCTGCTGCATGGTGAGGAGGGCATCCTGGTAATTTCCTGCCTGCATGGCATGGCGGGCCTGCTCGTACGACGGCGCCCCGGGCGGACTCTGGGCATAGCCCGCAGAAACAGTGAGGGAACAGGAAAGCAGGAAAACCGCAACGCACACAAGCCGGACGAAATCCATCCTATTCTCCATGATACGGCCTTTTGCCTGGACCCGTACTCAGGGCAGAACCGCTTGGGATGACCGGACAACACTGTTCGTTACTTGAAGTCAATGGTGCAGAAAAGCTACTTATACTACGATGCTGCAGCCTGTAAAGTCAACGGAAAAGAATTGAAATCGATCCGACAGTTTGACTGATAAGTTTACTTAGCCGGTAATCGACGGAGTACCAATTGTGATGTTAAAAGGCTTTAAGGGTCTGTTTGGTAGAGGCTTTATGCGAAACGTGTCATCAGAATTTTTGTTTCCGCAGTTATTCTCGCATTTCTTCTCTCAACCTGCATTACGTGGATTGCTAAAGCCATTCAGGAAGAGATTGTTATCATGTTATATCATCAATTACGCTCTAATAGGTATGACTATTCTCTAATACCAAAACAATATGTATTAATTGCTTTCATTCGTTCCTCAATCATCATTCTAGTCTTACTATACATCTCTCGCGTTTTTTTACTATCCCATTTAAATGAAGTTTTGCCGATGCGATCAATAATGGAACCAATTTGTTTCATCTGGTTTAACGTTTGTATCCTCATTGCAGGACTATGCATGTCTTGGTAAATGCTATCTAACATGCGATGTGCATTCACCATGTTTATCCATGCAGCTTTGCGAAAGATTAGTGCTTGATTGGGATCATTTTCTTTAAGAGCTGAATCCATGTAGTAAGATGACCTAAGCATGCAACCGTAAAAAGAGTAGCCCATCCCATCACTGAGGGAACCATCAATAAATTGTGCAATCAATGGCTGGTTGTCAAAAAAATCATCAGTTGCAAAGCAAACATTGAAAACGAGTAATGTAAATATTGCAAATATTTGGGCGCTGGCAAGTTTAAGGTAACGCGTTTTAACAGTCATCATCCTCTCCTCCTGGTTCAATCCTCCAAAGTGTAGCTTCTTCGTGTGTATCTCCAGCGTCAAATGCACATCTGATAGGCGAATCTGGAGTCTTGCAAAGACCATTCTTGCCTCAACCGGTGCTACGGTTCTCAATATCACCGGTAAAATTCTTGATTCTTCGATCCAGTGAGGGTCTTTATTCCATACTATATCATGCTGACAGGCAACTCCGCAAAAAATCCATCTGAAACGAAGTGGCCTGCCGGGCAGACCTGTGATACGATACTCCCCGCAATGGAACTCAAGCGCAATGCATGATCTGAAAATTGGCAATTCCATCGTTTAGTCTTACCATAGAAGAAAAATCAAAGCTCCATTTTGCAATGACTCATTTGACCGGAGATTAACATGAAAGCAATATCGGCATTATCGGCGGGAATTTTGTTCGTTTTCATGCTCAACTGTACTCTTTTGAGCTATGCTGCGGAGCCTGCGCCCATTCAGCTCCCCAATCCTCAAAGGGAGGGCGGAAAGCCCCTGATGTCGGCGTTAAATGACAGAATGACGACGCGTACGTTCAGCGGGGAAAAACTCCCGGTGCAAACTCTGTCGAACCTTCTTTGGGCCGCTTTTGGAATAAACCGTCCGGACGGCAGGCGAACCGCTCCCTCGGCAAAAAACTGGCAGGAAACAGATATTTATGTGGCAACCGCTGACGGCGTCTATCTCTACGATGCGAAGAAAAACGCCCTGGACACGATTCTGACGAGGGACATCAGGGCCATGACGGGTGTACAGGCATATGTAAAAGACGCATCAGTCAATCTCATCTTTGTGGCGGATTACTCAAAGGTCAACGCGGAGGGATTTGACAGGCAAATGCTTATAGGTGCCGACGCCGGGATAATCAGTGAAAACGTCTATCTGTTCTGCGCTTCGGAAGGCCTGGCTACGGTGGTGCGGGCGAACATAGACAGAGATGCGCTGGCGAAAGAATTGAAGCTGAGGCCGGAACAGAAGATCACCCTCGCCCAATCCGTGGGATATCCCAAGAAATAGACCGTAAACCGTATCTGTTCAGCAAGGCGGGCCCTTACTCAAAAATCCACCCCCGGCTGCGGCTCTATGCCTTTTCTGTAGGCATGGGCGATCTCCCGGACCTCGCTCACCGTATCGGCCAGAGAGATCACCTCCGGGGTTGCGTCGCGGCCGGTCAGAACGAGGTGCAGAAGGGGAGGCTTGCTGCGAAGCAGATCGATCGCCTGTTCCAGGTCCACCAGCTTAAGATGGATGGCGTTGTTGATCTCATCGAGGACTATGAGGTCATATTTTCCTGAAGTGATCCGTTCTTTTGCCGTCAGGAGGGCGCGTTGGGCGGCTTCGCGGTGCTCGGCGTGCGAATAGGGGTTTCCCTGGATTCCACAAAACCCCATGCCCGTTGGGACTATCTCCACGTCGCAGTCCATTTTCTTTACCGCTTCCGATTCCCCGGTGAAGATGTCACCCTTCATGAACTGGAGCATGCAGACCTTCATGCCGTGGCCGCAGGCGCGAACGACCATGCCCAGGGCCGAGGAAGTCTTGCTTTTTCCATACCCGGTAAGGACGACCACCAGGCCGGCCCTTTTCTTCGGTTCAAGATGGGTGATTTCAATCTGCGGGTTCAATCTGGTCAGTTTGCTCTCGTCATGAGTCATCTGGTTTGTCTTCCTTTCTCAATCCTTCAAGATTAAAGATATGCTCAGGCGGGTACGAAATAAACATCGGTCGGTTTTAACTGCGAATTGCGAAGATATCTTGCCTCCACCTTCATGCCGATCCAGTCGAGGCCAACCTGGTCGGGATCAATCCCCATCAGCCGCCCCGTAAACAGGGTGTCCGCCCCTTCGAATTCCACCAGGCCTCACGCGAACGCCCAACGCGTCTGGCA
>JBEKXG010000098.1:0-14873 GCA_049512295.1 Syntrophobacteraceae bacterium | reverse complement strand
CGACGCCGCGTTTTCGCATTCGGGCATCATTGCCAACCCGAACTGTTCAACGATACAGATGGTGGTAGCGCTAAAGCCCATATACGATGCGGTGGGGATCAGGCGAATCGTCGTAACCACTTTCCAGGCGGTTTCCGGTACGGGGAAAAGGGCGATTGCGGAGCTGCACGCCCAGGTGCAGGATATCATGCACGGGCGTGAGGTTGTTCGGCAGATATATCCTCACCAGATCGCCTACAATTGCTTTCCGCATATTGGGGCTTTCCTGGAAAACGGCTTCAGCGAAGAAGAGATGAAAATGGTCAACGAGACCCGGAAGATGTTCGACGATCCCGAAATCCGGATTTGCGCCACCACTGTTCGGATTCCGGTTATCTACGGCCATTCCGAGTCTATAAACATAGAAACGGAAAAACCCATTTCGCCCGAAGAAGCGCGCAGACTGCTCGAGGCCGCACCGGGCGTCAGGGTGATAGACGATCCATCCAACGCAGGCTATCCGGTTCCACTTAGCGCTGCGGGCACTGACGATACCTTTGTTGGCAGGATTCGCAGGGATCCTACGGTTGAAAACGGCCTGGCCATGTGGGTGGTAGCGGACAATATCCGCAAAGGCGCCGCCACCAACGCCGTGCAAATTGCGGAAGTGCTGCTGAGCCGCGGCAGGCTGTAGCCGAAGATGCGAATCATTGCAGGCGCTTTTCGGGGACGGCGGCTGCATGCCCCAAAGGGCAAAAGGATTCGCCCGACAATCGACAGGGTTCGGGAAGCGATCTTTAATATCATTGCCGCGGAAGTCGCAGGGGCGAAGGTGCTGGACCTGTTTGCCGGAACCGGAGCAATGGGTCTGGAGGCTCTGAGCCGGGGGGCTCAGTTTAGTTTTTTTGTGGACCAGGGGGAGGAAGCCGTACGTCTCATCCGGGAAAATGTCCAATTGTGCGGAGTGCAGGACATGTCGCGCATAATTCAGGGATCGGCCGCCTCGGCTATCCGGCGCTTGGGCTCGGAAAATGAGCTGTTCGACCTCATCTTCATGGATCCGCCATACGGGAAGGGACACATCGAAAAAGCCCTCGAAATTATTGGTGAGGTAGCCCGCAACGATGCGCTGGTCATCGCCGAGCATCACGCAAAAGATGAACCGCCGCAGGTTTCGGGAATATGGCGAAAAGATCGCGAGCGCAGATACGGAGACACTCTGATTTCGGTTTACTCAAGGTTATAGTTCCGCCATTAACCCGATAGGAGGAAAGATGTACAACATTGCAGTATATCCCGGCTCGTTCGATCCTATTACGAACGGACACATCGACCTGCTGGAGCGCGCACTCAAAATCTTTGATAAGATCATCATCGCTATCGCCGCAAATCCAGGTAAGGACCCCCTATTTTCTCCCGACGAGCGTCTGGAGATGATAAAGGTTTCCTTGGCGGACCATCTGTTGAAAGACCGGGTGAAGGTGGACCTTTTCCAGGGGTTGCTCGTCGACTACGTGCAATCGATTCCGTCCAGAGCCATCATAAGAGGGCTTCGGGCAATAAGCGACTTTGAATACGAATTTCAGATGGCGCTTATGAACCGTAAATTGAATGCCGATATCGAGACCGCTTTCATAATGACGGGGATGCGCTGGATTTTCATCAGCTCCAGGATCATCAAGGAGGTTGTCCTGTCCGGCGGAGACGTATCGGGCCTGGTCCCGGTGAACGTCGAAAAGAAGCTGATAGAAAAATTGGCGGGTTTGAAAAAAAATAGCCTGTATTAGCTCGTTTCCGTCCGGGAAGAGTGCCTTTTCGCCACAGGATCGAGTCCCCCTGATCGTGGTCCGCGTGGTACAGACGACAACGGTGTGAAGCGGTGATACGGGAGGTTCGAATTAGACGAAAGGTTTTCCCGGCATGTCCTGGTTTCTTCGTATCCCGCTTTCCTCGTATCTCCCCCTTTTCGCGTCCGCCCTCTATCGACTCAGAACCCTGTCCAGCGCCGCCCGGAGATCTTCAAGATCATAGGGTTTTTTCAAAACATCGCAAAAGCCATACCTGGCGTAATCGGACATTATCGGATCGCTGGAGTGTCCGCTCGATATGATTGCCCTGACTTTCGGATCAAGGTACTGGATCTGCCGGATGGCTTCCGTTCCGTTCATCCCGACCTTTACCGTCAGGTCGAGAATGACGGCGTCATAATCCCGGCCGGCCTCGAGCGCCGCGGAGTAAAGTTCGATGGCTCTTTCTCCATCGAGCGCAATGTCCACTTCATAGCCCAGGTGCTCGAGCATCGTTTGAATCAGGTCCCTGAGCATCTCTTCGTCCTCCATCACCAGTATCCGTTTTCTTGGGATGAAGACATGGGTATGACCTCCCGGAAGCGCTTGGCCCTTTTCCTCCGATGCCGGAATGAGTATGGAAACGGTTGTCCCTTGACCGGGGAACGACTCCACTTGGATGTGGCCGTTGTGCTTCTTTATGACCGAGTGCGCGATGGCCAGTCCGAACCCCATCCCTTTCTGGCTCCCGCGATATTTGGTGGAGAAGTACGGATCGAATATATTCGGCATGTTTTCTTCCGGGATTCCGATTCCTTCGTCCGAGATGACGACCTTTACGTAGCGCCCTCCATTCGGAGCGATCCCTTCAGTGCCGATTTCGGTGATTTCGACATTTTGGGCGCGGATCGAAACTGTGCCGCCTCGGGGCATGGCTTCCCGGGCGTTTTCCAGCAGGGCGGTAAGGATCTGTCGCATCTGATTCTCATCGACCTCCACCAACCACAGGTCCGATGGCGCGTCAATCTCGCTGCTTATGATCGAGCCGCTCAGCACCAGACCGGCAACACTGGAAACGAGATTGTGCATTGAGACCAAACGTCTAACCGGACTGCTGCCCGAAGAAAATGTTATGAATTTCTGGGTGAGGTCTTTGGCGCGCAGGCAGGCTTTTTCGGCTTCAACAAGATGCCTGTGGGCCTGGTGGTCATCCTCGATCTTCAGTTGCGCCATGTTGATGTTGCCCAGGATGACAAAAAGCAGGTTATTGAAATCATGAGCGATCCCGCCCGCCAGAACCCCTATCGCCTCGAGCTTCTTGGCGTTGAGCAGTTCCGCCTCGACCTTTTTTCGATTCGCGTCCTTCATTTCGCCCTGTTCCGAGTAAATATCCAGCCCCACTTTGCTGTCTCCCTTCAAACGGCCATCGGGCAAGAACCCGGGTACGTCCGTGAGATAGACTTACGAACTACACACAAGTAGGTGAGGCTCGCGTACACCCGGAAAAATAATTCATACAATTGATAAAATAAATTACCGTTCATCGGTTTAGGGTCTTGAATATTCTCCCTTTATTCTTTCGATCGCGGACTCGATCAATTCCCTGATCTCATCGAGCCGATCAGGGGTTTCGGCTTCATAGCGCATGACGAGAACGGGCTGGGTATTGGAGGCCCGCACGAGGCCCCAGCCGTCGGGAAAAGTGATCCGGGCGCCGTCGATGTCGATTATGTGCAGGTTCTTCTCTCTAAATTCCCGCTTCGCTCTCTCGATGACATCAAACTTGATCTCGTCCGGACAGTCGATGCGTATTTCGGGCGTGGTATGCGTATGGGGGACCCCATCCAGGAGTTCAGGCATCGTTTTTCCAGTGCTGGAGAGTATCTCGAGTAATCTGCACGACGAGTAAATCGCATCGTCAAACCCAAAATATCGGTCCTTGAAGAAAATGTGGCCGCTCATTTCACCGGCGAGCGCCGCGCCCACTTCCTTCATTTTGGCCTTTATCAGGGAATGTCCGGCTTTCCACATGATGGCGATGCCCCCCTGCCTGTCGATATCGTCAAAAAGAGTCTTTGAGCACTTGACCTCTGAGATGAAAACCGAGCCGGGCCGTCTGGACAAAATCTCCCTTGCGAAGATGATCATGAGCTTATCGCCGAAAACTACCCCGCCGAGGTGGTCGATTACTCCCAGCCTGTCGCTGTCCCCGTCGTATGCGATACCGACGTCGAGGCGCTCGCGGAGGACAAGGTTGCGCAGATCCGTCAGGTTTTCCATAACGGTCGGGTCCGGCTCGTGATTCGGGAAAGTGCCGTCCATTTCGCAGTAGATCGGGTATATCTCGCAGCCCAACTTTTTTAGAATGGCTGTTGCAACCGGCCCTCCTGTAGCGTTGCCGCCGTCGACGCCGACCCTCAACCTGCTTTGGAGCCGGATATTTGCTGTAACAAAATCAACGTATGGAGTGATGATGTCGAAGTGGCCGAGGTTTCCCTCTGTGATAAAGTCCTCGGAATCCACGATGCGCCTGAGTTTCTGAATCTCAGGGCCGGAGATGGTGTCGAATCCGTTGCAGACTTTGAAACCATTATACTCGGGGGGATTATGGCTGGCGGTGATCATCATTCCGCCTTCGCGATCCAGGTGCCTGATGGCGAAGTATAAGAGGGGCGTCGGGCAGACCCCTATATCGACTATGTCCATGCCCGACAGGAGCATACCGCTCACGAGCAGATCCCGGTACCGGTCCGAACTGAGACGGCAGTCTCTGCCTACCACCACCCGCCTTTTACCCTGGCGGGCCATGTAAGTTCCAAATGCCCTGCCAAGCGTCGATACATCCGGGTCGGTAATTTCGACCCCTGCAATTCCGCGTATGTCGTATTCTCTAAAGACCTTTGAAAGCATGACTTCTTACTCGATAAAACCGAATTTAACTGCAAAGCCGGGACGGATATGGGTCACCAAAAACATCCGTGGAAGAAAATAAAAAGCGAAGGCCCGGATATTTCACCCGAGAAGACCCTCGCTTGAAGAAATCGAGATGAGAGTACCCGCGCCACTTCAATGATGCGAGCCGTCTTCCCTTGATTTCAGACGCTTAACGGTCAGAATAAGAGCGGAAACGAGACCAATCCCGATTATGGAGAGTGCGCCGTACAGGGCGGCAAAAAATACAACGTGACTCGGATCATACCAAGGTATATCCCATGGCAGCATACTGCTCAAACTTCGCTTCAAGCCCTCACATAAAAACCCGCCAACTCCTAACATGGACTCGCCTCCGCAGCTTGACTGTATGAATGGGAATCGATTGCTCAGACGGCAAAGAATTTAGCAGACAACGCACATGCGGTCAATTGCAAATGACGAGCGCCGCATGAATCGGTTAAAATACTTTACTTAAAACATATCCTGCAGGTTCATGGGGTCCTTAATTTCTATGGCAGGCTCGCCCTTGAGCTTTTTGCCGCCCCGATCATCCAGATATTTGGCCATCTCCAGCTCCACCTTCATCGGCGTCTCAATGCCCGCCAGGGCCAGAATCTGTCTTAGAAAAGCCTCGGATTTGACCGCAAAAGCGATCGAGTCACCCAGCACGCGCATGGCCTCGGGGGGGTTGTGGAACCCGACCGAATTCTCCGCGCCTATGAACACGGTGCGATAGAAGGCTTCTTCGTAGAAGTCCTTTGCCTTATTATAGAGTTCTTCGTCGATGGGTTTGCCTTCCTCTCTGAGCTTGTGGACGGCCTCGAAAAGCTTGGCGGTGGTCGCCGTGGCATAGCCGGCCCGGAGCATGAGCGAAACGGTGCGGTCCTGAATCTCGATCACTCGCTCTTTCAGCCAGTCGGGACCCTCGGGATGACACTGTCCGCACGCACGCATGTCATTTTTTAGAGGGCTCATAACGCGGTGATCGGAGATTTTATGCACTCCTACCCTGGTGTAGGGCATATGACAGTCGGCACACGCAGCCCCCGTTTTCCAGTGTATACTGTGATTTGAGAAGAGCTCGAATTCCGGGTGCCTGATGAAGGCCAGCTTGAAACCGGTAACCGTCTGTTTCCACTCTTTGACGGAATCATCGCTGCGGATTGTCTTAATAATGTCTTCGATGGTGATATTGCCAAACTTGCTGTTTCGCCAGGGGAAGAAAAGGCCGACGGAGTGCATGTCCTTGTCTTTGGGAATATTGTAGGTAACGTGGCATTGGGCGCAAACAGCGGTGCGCATTTCCTGGCGCGAGAGCTTGTCCGGATCGACCCCCATAGATTTGAAAGCCTCTACAAGGGTAAAACCCCTGGAGAGTCTCAGGGACATGTCTTGGTTGTTGTGACAATCGATGCAAGCCACGCCCAACGCCCTGTTTTTCTCGGGAATCTTCAAGAGCACTTCTTTATATGGAAGCTTGTAGTAATCGGCCCCCATCTCCTTTTGAAGTTTCGGCGCATAGGGCGTTTTGCATGACAGGCACACCCCGCCTGATTTGAGCCGCGCGGCATCGACCTCCAACTGGTCGCGAATCATGTTGGCGTGTCCCCTGGGTTCGTTGTATTCCACACCGAAGCCCCAACCGCTGAACAAAAGAGCCATATAGGGATATTCCGACAGCTTGTCGTAGGTGGGCCTGTCGGCATCGAATCCCCTTTTGTACTTGCTCTTGCCGGGCGGCTCGGGTTCCTCGGTCTTTTTCCAGAGGTTGTATTCGTCGGGGTAGGCCTTGCCCCAAACTTCGGGGTCGATCTCACCGTCCGGGATGGTGACGGTTTTGACCGGCTCGGGCTTCGATGGTTGGCATCCGCTCAGCGCCAGGCAGAATCCGATGAATAGAGGGAGCAAGCAAATCGTAATGACGCCAGCCCGGATTGCACTTCTTTGGTTTCTTGACGACATAAGTTCTTCTCCCATGCGGGCGGTTTGCGGGCAAAAATGTACTCAGACTGCGTTAGGATATGTCAGGAAATGAATCATGGCAAATTTAATTCCTGCCCGCATAGGTTCGCAAGTATGCGGAGGCGGAAATCTGTTCAGGGATAGGGCAGCCCCATTTCAGACGTGGAAGCGCAGAGTATGACGTGCAGAAGATCAGCCGGGTTTTGCGCGCAAATATTGAGAAGGCCAGGGGATGTCCACATTTAGCGCCTTGGCTGCATGGAGCGGCCAGTACGGCTGACGCAAAAACTCACGCGCCATGAGAATGGCATCAGCCTGGCCCGTAGCGATAATCTGCTCAGCCTGCGCAGGCTGTGTAATAAAGCCAACAGCCCCTGTAGCCATTTGGGCTTCTCGCCTGACCGCCGCTGCAAAGGGAACCTGGAATCCTGGGCCCGCAGGGATTTTAGCGTTGGGCAGCAAAGCCCCGCTGGAACAATCAACCAAATCTACACCAAGCATTTTGAGGCGGCGGCAGAACTCGATGGATTGCGCCAAATCCCAGCCGCCGTCCATCCAGTCAGTGCAGGAGATGCGAACAAAAAGCGGCAAATGGTCTGGCCACGCTTGTCTGAGAGCTTTGGCAAGTCTAAGAGGAAAACGCATGCGGTTTTCCAGAGTGCCGCCGTATTCATCAGTTCGGCGGTTGGAAAGAGGCGAGAGGAATTCATGCAGCAGATAGCCATGAGCCATGTGGATCTCCAGGACCTCGAAACCTGCTTCAAGGCCGCGGCGAGCCGCTGTCAAAAACTGTGAAATCACCTCCTCAAGGTCTCCACGGGTGATCTCACGCGGCGTCCGGGAGGCATCGTCAAACGGGACAGGGCTTGGAGCGATTGGTTGCCATCCGCCTTCATCATCCGACAACGGTTTGCCTCCGCGCCATGGGGCGTCAGTGGAGGCTTTGCGTCCGGCGTGAGCGAGTTGGATGCCCGGCACTGCTCCCTGGCTCTTAAGAAACATGGTGATGCGTTTGAATGCCGGGGCATGGTCATCCGACCATATGCCGCTGTCGTGGGGTGTGATGCGCCCTTCAGGTGAGACCGCCGTGGCTTCAACCATCACCAGGGAGGCTCCACCGACGGCGCGGCTGCCAAGATGAACCAGATGCCAGTCGGAAGGCATCCCGTCGTCACTGGAATACTGGCACATCGGCGAAACGAAAATGCGGTTTTTAAACTCAATTTCCCTAATCTTCAACGGTTCGAATAACTTGTTCATGGCCGTCAAATCCCCGTCATCGAAAATCAGATTCCTGTGTCACCAAGACTTGTCGTTCATTTCTACCACAATTTCAGTGCAAAGTGCGGAGGAATCCCGGGAAAAACTCTGATGCTAAACGCTCCTAACGATCTGAAAACCTCATCAGGGAGAGCCTGCATCTTAGTGCAACAGCCCCTTGAACCGGAAACCGCTTTGGATGATGATGCTGAAAGGATTTTAATCAACAAATTTGGACAATTGCGGAAGATTATGCTAGGCTGTGCTGTAAAGAATGTAATTTGCTTTTTTCATTAATTGCTTGCGGTAATTCCGGTATGCCACAAAATCAGAGTCCACCTCGTGCTTATTCCCCGAATCGGACAGCAGCGCACGGAAAGCAAGCAGTGCCCTCGACCTCGGCAGTAATTGCTGGATGTTATTATGGCCAAAAAACCGTCCTATGAAGAATTGAAACAAAGGTTGGCAGATCTGCAAAGTGAAATTCTTGAAAGAAGACAGGTAGAGACGGATCTGGAAAACGAGCTGAGGAAGTTCCGGGCACTGTATGACCTGGCTTTAGCCATGAAGAGCGATCGGAGCCTTGATGAATATCTCCAGCTCATTGTTAATACATGCAGAGAAATATTACGTTCTGAAATATCCTATATTGCGCTGCATGATGAGGCCCGGGATGATTTTTACAAGCATATCTTCTCCGGGATCCGGACGGAAGCCTTCAGAAACCTGCGACTGCCTTCCGGTAGGGGCTTGGGTGGGCTGGTCGGAAGAATGCGGCAAGGTTATATCGTTCATGACTATTTAACAGAGCAGAGCTTCGACCGAGGAAATGACGAAATCATCTCGAATGAAGGAATAATCTCGGGAATGGCTGTGCCGATCCAGATGGGTGCAAAAGATCTGGGCGTGCTTTACATCTTTAATCGAACGAAGACCGCTTTTTCACAATCCGACCTGGATACACTATTCCTCATCGCCAATCTTGCGGCTGTCGAGATCAGCCGCAAACAAGCCGAGGACTTGCTGCGGGAAAGCGAGGATCGTTTCCGTTTTATGGTGGAAACCACGGGGGATGTAATTTATCGCCTGCGCTATGACACGATGACTTACGATTATTTGAGTCCCGGGATAGTCAAGCTTACTGAATACTCCCCGGAAGAGATTAAAACTGTTGGATTTTCCAGCCTGGTCATCCGGATTGACTTGCCGGGGCAAGAAGACGTCTCTGCCAGAGTGATAGTCGAAGATCGTCTTGAAGGGAAGACCTGCGAGTACAGGGCGGATTATCTGATAACCACAAAGACCGGGACCTCCAAATGGTTGAGAGACCATTCCTTTCCCTGGTACGATGATTCCGGCAAGATTGTGGGGTCAGTCGGGATTCTCAGTGACCTGACCGACTACAAACAGGCCGAAGCGCTCGTGCGGCAGCGTACAGCCGAGCTCACCGAATCTGAGGAAAAATACCGGACACTTGTCGAAAATGTGCCGCTCGTGGTCTACCGCATAGGGCCAACAAGGGAGGTCTCGTTCGTAAATCATTTTGTAGAAGAACTTCTTGGATATAGCCGCGTCGAATTACTTCATACCCCCGGCTTATGGCGTGATGCAATTTATGATGAAGACCGGGAAAGGGTGGGAGAACTGCGGCGGAAGGCCCTGTTGGAGGGAAGGGAACTGATTGTCGAGTATCGCCTCGTCCATAAAAACAACTATCTGATCTATGTGGTGGATCATGCCATTCCATTCCGGACGCCGGATGGCCGGGTGAGCAGTGTGGACGGTATTATCCTGGACGTAACGGGCAGAGTGAAATTGCAGGAGCAGCTCATCCGGAGTGAAGGCATCAAAACGATAAGCGAGGTTTCAGCACGATTGGCTCATGAAATCCGCAATCCACTGGTTTCAGCCGGAGGATTTGCTCGACGATTATTGGCATCCATGGGTCCGAATGATCCGAACAGGGAGAAGGTGGAGATCATCGTAAAGGAAGTAGGACGTCTCGAGGGCATCCTGCGTATGGTTCTCAACTACATTCAGCCGATCGACCTGCAAATGTCGCCGACCGATCCAAATTCCCTCGTGGAGACGGCCTTGAGGGGAGTTGAAACGGATGTCAGGAAAAGAAAGGTGTCAATCCAAGCCGAGCTGTCTCCAGGGCTTCCGGCGATCTCGGTCGATCAGCTGCAGATGAAACAGGTTTTAAAGAGCCTGCTGAAGAACGCTTTGAGCCAGATGCCTCCCGGCACCGCACTGTCCATTTCCACGTCCCTGGAAAATGACATGTGCCGGCTAGTCATAACGTATCCCGTCCCGCATTTGTCGCCGGATGACATGGAACATTTCTTCTATCCTTTTACTGCCTCTAATGTGGATTCTTCTGCCGATTTGCCAATGTCGAAAATAATTGTCGATAAGCATGGGGGATCACTTGATGTCAAACTTGAAAAACCGGGCGGCCTTTTAATCCGGATGCTACTGCCTGCCCGACCCGGGCGCGCCTCGTTAGCCCTGCTATGAACACCTGTCTATCGTCAGCTATCTGATCAGCCCGGGGAAAACTCCGACAGGGATGGCGACTACCATGGCCGGAAGCGTAAAAACTGAGTCCGAGTGGGAGCTGGGTGAGCTTCTAGAGCGGGCCGAAAGGTTCCAGAGTATTTTCGACAACTCGACTCTAGGCATCTTTCAGTCTTCGCTGGATGGGCGCTTTCTGATGGTCAACCCGGCTTTTGCAGGGATGCTTGGCTATGACGGCCCGGACGATCTCAGAAAGTCGATTCAGGATATCGAGCATCAATTCTATCACCATGCCGAACGCAGATCCGAGATCCTTGCCGCCGTCGAAGCAAAAGAGGGCATATACCGGTTCGAAACCGAACTTTGCCGTAAGGACGGCAGTCTCATTATATGCTCGATGAACGTGCGGGCAATCCGTGACGGCAGTGCCAAAATCACTCACCTGGACGGTTTTATCGAGGACGTAACGGAGGCAAGGCTCAGGGAAAAGCAGCTTCGGGAACGATCTGAAAACCTGACGAGGGAGAACCTCCATCTTCGATCCCTGTTCAGAGACCGCTACCGTTTCGGGCAGATTATCGGCAAGAGCGAGTTGATGCAGGAAGTGTATGAAAACATGCTCCAGGCTGCGGGATCGGACGCGGCTGTCATCGTGTACGGAGAATCGGGCACCGGAAAGGAACTGGCGGCCAGGGCCGTTCACGAACTGAGCAGGCGGGTCAACAGGGAATTTGTTCCGGTCAATTGTGGCGCCATTCCCGAACACTTGCTGGAAAGCGAGTTTTTCGGCCACAAAAGAGGAGCCTTTACCGGTGCCGCCATGGATTCTCGAGGTTACCTGGACAGGGCTGACGGCGGCACTTTGTTTCTGGACGAGGTTGGCGAACTGCGCCTGGACATGCAGGTCAAGCTGCTCAGGGCGATTGACGGGGGAACCTATTACCCGGTGGGCGACAGCAAAGCCAGGAGGTCTGATTTCCGCCTCATTTCAGCAACCAACCGCAACCTGCGGGATATGGTCAAGAGCGGCAGGATGAGGGAAGATTTCTTCTTTCGGATCGATATAATCCCGATCGATCTGCCTCCTCTGAGAGAGCGCCGCGAGGATATCCCACTGCTTGTAGACCACTACCTGCGCGAGTTTACCAACCATGAGAACCCTCCCGCCATGCCGGGCTGGGTTCTGGAATCCCTCTACAAATACGACTACCCCGGCAACGTTCGCGAACTCCAAAATATCCAGCGCCGTTACCTGGCAGTAAGGAAGCTGGACTTTCTAGCGCACGATCAACAACACCCGGATACGTCCAAGCAGGAAGGGAGCCTTGCGGAGAGGCTCAACTCGTATGAAAAAGAGATAATAGAAAGCCGCCTTATCCAGAACAGGTGGCACCGCGGGCGCACGGCTGCATCTCTGGGAATTGACCGCAAGACCCTCTATACCAGGATGAAGGCATTTGGGCTAAATTGCCCCAATACAGGGTAAAATAGCTCGAAAGATTTTCCGCTATAATTTCAGGCAACTGTGAAATCCTCTCGGTGAACTTGGGGCAACTTCTCCCCAAAATCTTCGCCCTGCTTCTCTACACTCCAAAAAAGTGACTGAAATTCCAGATACTTATTTCTGTCGTCTCCCTGGCACGGAGAATGCTCCCAAGCATGTCGAGAGCAGAGCGGAACAATTCCAGTTCGAAAGGAGAGCGAAATGGAGACTCGCGAACGCCTGGAGGCAAGGCATTGGGTTCAGGAAGCAATCACCTTATATGAGAGTGCAGGCAAGGGAGAGACTCTGGCGCGAATCGCCGACCCTGAGGGTCCGTTCATTCAGGGCAAGCGCTACATTTTTGCGCTGGACCTCGAGGGGAACCTCCTGGCCCACCCATTCTCAAAACAACTTGTGGGCCAAAACCTGACCGATCTGCGGGATTCCGAAGGCAAGAGCTTCATCCGGAAACTGCTCCACACAGCGAGAACCAGAGGCTACGGCTTTGCCGATTACACGTGGCCGGTCCCGGATTCAAGAGAAGTGCTTCATAAGACTGTCTTTTTCGAACGAGTTGACGGGATGGTCCTTTGCAGCGGGTATTACACTGTTAAGGGGAGTCCCCTCTCAGAGATTTACATGTGTTTTCATCCTTACGGGCCGTGCGGGTAATGATGATAGCCGGAATGGATTCAGCTTAAGAAGTGGAGGGATTGCGATGGATTTCTTTTTCCTAGACGAAGGTATTCCCACCGAAGCGGAATGCAGATCACTTTGGCTTCGCTTCGGGGTCCCGGATGAGGTCATAGTTCATTCACGGATAGTGGCTGAATTTGCACGTATCCTTGCCCTTTATCTAAAACGGGCTGGACTGACGCTTAACGTCGATTTAGTTATTGCCGGCGGCTATCTTTATGATCTTGTAAAGGGGCGGCCGGATCACGCCGGAGTTGGAGCAAGGATATTAGAACAGATGGGATATGCCCGCGTATCCGAATTAGCAGCACCGCACATGAATCCTTCAGGACCGGATGGGGTGCTCAATGAGGCCGATCTAATTTTCCTTGCAGGACAGTGCATTGAGGAAGACAGATTAGGCTCACTGTGCGGGACATGCAAAGCACCACTCAACCCGCATAAATATCCGCCTGAGGATGTCGCAGAAATCATCTCCAGGGTTAATCGTGCCGGAATCATCAAAGACAGGGTTGAAAAACTTCTGGGGATCTCACTGAGAAGTATCATTCAAAAACACGGGAGGGGAATCCAAGCGGTTTCGGTTCAGGGAATCAGGAACGTTTATCTCCTCATGCATGGATCTGTCGGGCTTAAGACAGATGCTGAATATCTTACGGCACAGGAGTTACCGCTCAGCCCTGAAGGTATTCACCAGGCCGGAGCATTGAGTGAGGATCTCCTGGATGTACCGCTCTCAAACATTTATTGCAGCGATCTGAAGTCAGCCATTGAAACCGCGACGATTATAGCTGAACCTCACCGGATTGAACCCGATATCCGAGGTGGGCTGAGAGAAATCAGCGTTGGAGAGTGGTGTGGATCGACATCTGCCGAAGTCCATCAACTCTACTCCAGACAATTTGGACACGACATGATGCATTTCAGACCTCCTGGCGGGGAGACCCTTTTCGAATGCACTACCAGGGTTATCCCCGCATTTTACGACATCTTAAATTCGACATTCGGAAATATGGCGATTGTAGGGCACGCAGTCGTGAATCGGATCATTCTCTGCCAAGTGTTGGGACTTTCGCTGGAGCGGTTATTCGAGCTGGATCAGGGTTACGGCCGGCTTAACCATATATATTGCGACGGACCCAATATGCGGCTCAAGAGTATGAACGGTGATGAGCGTCCCTCCGACCGTTTTAATTAGTTTCCGTCCGGAAAGGGTTCTTTTCCGCCCTGGCGGTGTCAATCTTCGGGCTTGCTTGTGCGGCGTACCCATGTACGCCTCCGCGCAACCCCTCTATTTCCTTGCCAGGACGAAAAATACCTCCTTTCCGAATCGGAAACTCCTAGTGTCTTATCCAGGGTTTCCGGATGGACACTAATTAACACCCGCAACGAAAGCGGGGCGAAGAAAGGGGGAAAAAATAATGAAAAAGGTCCTGATGATCCATGCAGACAAGTGCACGGGGTGCCGTAACTGTGAGTTGGCCTGCTCTTTTTCACACGAAGGCGCATTCCAGCCTCGGCATTCCAGTGTTCACGCCTACTCCTGGGAACGGGAGGGAATTTCAGTCCCGATGATGTGCCAGCATTGCGACAACGCGCCGTGCGTGTCCGTCTGTCCAACAGGCGCCATGCATGTAGACGAAGCCAACGACAGGGTGGAATGGAACCAGGGCGCGTGTATTCTCTGCAAGATGTGCACGGTTGCCTGCCCTTTTGGTAACGCAGTTTACGATGCATCGAACAAAAAGATCATCAAATGCGACATGTGCAAAGGTGACCCCGAATGCGCTCGCTTCTGTCCAAATGGTGCGCTGGTGTACGCAGATGACACCATTGCCGTACGCGACCGCAAAAAGGCGTTTGCAGCCAAGTTCAGGGCAGCTTTCAAGGAGGTGAATTAAATGTACGGCTGGACCGGAAACACACTACGCGTCAATCTCTCAAGCGGATCAGTGACACGAGAACCTACGGATCCTGAACTGGCAAAACTCTACATCGGCGGACGCGGTCTGGGAAGCAGGATCTATTCCGACGAGGTAGACCCGACGGTTGATCCGCTTAGCCCCGAAAACAAACTGATCCTGGCCACCGGACCGTTCACAGGCACCTATGCTCCATCGGCAGGTCGTTTCATGGCGATCACCAAGGGCCCTTTGACCGGGGCCATTGCCTGCTCGAACTCCGGGGGAACTTTCGGCCCCGAGCTGAAATATGCCGGGTATGACATGGTCATTATTGAAGGAAAAGCACAA
>JBEKXG010000097.1:0-10642 GCA_049512295.1 Syntrophobacteraceae bacterium | reverse complement strand
AGTTCCTGCACCTTCAGACTGACACCTCAATTCTTTTGGCCGGCAGGGATGGTCCCGGCGGCCACCAAGCGATCACCCATCGGGACATGCTTGCAGCTCGCTCTAATAGGTTGGGCTTCAACTTTGCACGGGTCATTGAGACTCATGAAATCCAAATCGAACCATGGGTCAGGCTCAAGTGTCAGTTTGGGTGTTCCCGCTACGCTTCCTCTCTCACCTGCCCTCCCTTCTCGCACGACGAAGCAAAAATGAAGGAAATCCTTTCAAGGTACACACACGCACTGTTAGTCCAGGGATCTCCACCCTCAAAGCAGTTCCACGAACAACTCCTGAACCTCGAACGTTTCTTTTTTCTCAGCGGACATTCCGAAGCCCTTGCCTTCGGGGCCGGTCCCTGTCCCGTATGCACCAGCGGGTGTGCACCCGAAGACCGGTGCCGATTCCCGGAATTGGCCAGGCCTTCCCTCGAATCTTGTGGGGTGGATGTGTACGAGACGGCCCGCCGGGCGGGTCTTTTTCTCAAACCGGTCACTCATCGCCTGGGCTACGTCAAATACGTGGGGCTCGTGCTATTTAACGAGGAGAGCAAACATGCGCATTCTGTTGATCCAGGCGGTCTCGACCCATGATTGCAAAGAATTGGTCTTCCCCTTGGGCCTTGCCAGGTTGTCTGCAGCCATCGATAATCGCCACGAGATCATGGGTTTGGATCTGAATCTTAACCCTTTTCCATGGCCCGAACTGGTCCAAACACTTTACGGATTTAAGCCACAGCTTGTTGCCGTCTCGTTCAGAAATCTCGATCCCCTGGCAGGGAATCTTCTCTCGTTCGTACCCCATCTCAAGACTCTGGCTGTTCTTCTCAGGGAGCATTCTCCGGAATCCACCGTGATACTCGGAGGCTCCGCGTTTACGCTGTTCGCAAGGCGGCTGATGGAGGAGCTGCCCGAGGTCAGCCTTGGCTTTTCCGGCGAGGCCGATGTCGTCTTTCCCCAACTCATCGAGCGTCTTGAAGCTCCATGGACGGTCCCAGGGGCCCTCTGGAGAGGTGATGACGGTTCCATAATGGCGAACGGTGCGGTGACCTGCTGTCAGCGACTCGATACCCTGCCGTTTCCCGACTGGCGAGTGTTCGACCCCAACCGCTATCAGGAGTTGAACCGTTATGTAGCTTTTATGGGGGTTGAAACGAAACGGGGATGCCCAAATAACTGCGGGTACTGTCTGTATCCCACTCTCCAGGGAAGAGGCCTTCGGCTTCGCTCACCGGAACGAGTGGTGGAGGAACTGGAAGTATTGCACGACACTTATAATATCCAACTCGTCCATTTTACCGATCCGGTCGTGAATCAGCCTGCCGAACACCTACGATCCATCTGCAGGCAGATCCTGAAACGCCGCTTGAAGATCGGCTGGACCGGCTTTTTTCGCGAGGACACACTTACCGCCGCAGATATGGAGCTGTACCGAAAATCCGGCCTTGTAACCTGGTACTTTTCTGCCGATGGAGCATCGGACTATACCCTGCAGCTTCTCGGAAAAGGTCTCAACCGTGATCATATCCTCCATGCGGCTCGTCTTGCCGCTGAAAGCGGCATTGTTGCCGTCTACCACTTCCTTGTCAATCTCCCCGGCGAGGCGCAACGTTCAATAGATGAGACACGAGAACTGCTTGCCGTGCTATTTGAGATTCACGCTTCAAGGGGAAATCTCGGAGCTGTGGTCATCAATAATCTGCGGCTTTATCCCGGCACCCCCCTTACCGAATACATCATCAGGGAACGGCTGATTGACTCCAGGCAGGACCTGCTCTATCCGACTTATTATAACCCACCCCCCTGGGATCATCTCCGTCACGAATTGACTGCATATTGCATGAGTCAGAGTACCGTGAGCTATCTGGCAAAGCAGAGTTTCTCAAAACGTGGGAAGGAAACAAATGCGCATTGTCCTGCTTGAACATCCCCGGGCCCCTTCAGCAGTTCACTTCAATGACATCGCCAACACCCCCCTCTGGTCGTGTCTTATGACCGGTTACGCTGCATCGTCACTCCTCGATGCGGGCTTCGATGTGAAAATCATCGATGCAACGCGCCGTTCGTTCGAAGATGCAATCAGGTTGGTGATTGACAACACCTCCGAGCTGCTGGCTGTTCATGCTGTTTACTTCTGGGAGAGGACTGGGGAGCTTTTTGAGATGCTCTCTGAAGTAAGAAGGAAGGGCTATAGCGGGGTGGTTTGCCTCTTTGGTTTCTTTCCTACCCTGGCTTGGGGTGACATACTCGATCACGAGCCGGCGGTCGATTGTGTTGTAGTGGGTGAACCAGAGGAGACTCTAGCGGAGTTGGCCGGATCAATCAAAGTTGGAGGCGTCGCCCGGTACAGCGGTCTGGCTGCAAGAGTCCAAGGCAAGGCAACGCTTTTCGGTCTGCGCGCGCCCATTGATCCACTGGACCGGCTCCCCTTTCCCCTGAGACCGCCCCTAGAAACCGAGGAAACCACGAGCGTCCTGGCAAGCCGAGGATGCTACAACGGATGCTCTTTTTGCCTTATTCCGACTTTGAACGGCGGCGGGGCAGTCTGGCGAGGGCGTTCAGCCGCCAATGTAGCGGCTGAAGTAGCGGCACTGACGCAACGCGGGAAAAGAGACATTTACTTCGTGGACCCGAACTTCATCGGTCCCGGCAAGGCGGGCAAGGAAGATGCAGTGAGACTTTCTCACGCTCTTGCCGGGCTGGGGATAACCTTTGGTATGGAGACACGAGCAAACGACATTACCAAACCTCTTGTGCTCAACCTGTGCAAGGCCGGGCTCACAAGTCTGCTGCTGGGCGTAGAAAGCGGCAGTCCGCGTGTCTTGAAGCGGCTCTGCAAGCGCACTACTGTAGCGCAGAACGAACAGGCTATGGCCGATCTGCGGGGTGCAGGGATTGAGCCCGAAATCGGGTTCATCATGTTCGAACCCTCAAGCACTCTGGATGACATCACAGAAAACGTGGGGTTCCTCGAACGTAATCAACTCCTCGGCAGGCTGGGTCGCACTGCTAACCTTCTTTATCACTATCACATCGCGTTTAAAGGGACCCCCGGCTACGGCCTGACCCTCCAACAGGGAAAGTTGGTCCCGGAGGGGCTGTTCGGATTCGAGGGACGACTGCTTTATGAAGACCGCCGCGTGGGATGGCTCGCCGGGATCATGAGGCCTATATGCCAGCTCATACTGAGGGAAATGGGAAAACGCACCTCGCGGATACATTGGAGTGCGGAAGCCGTTGGAGATAAGGCATTCCGGGCAGTGAACGATCTTCTTGTGCAAATCTTCAAACAAATGCTCACAACGGCAGCAAGCCTAACGAACGAGCCGGAAACTGTCTGGACCGAGAAACTGCTGACCAGGGCGTTGGAAGAACTTGAAAAGACCCTTGGCGAAGTGGAAGTGAGGGCCGCGGGATGAACAGCATCGATCAGACAAAATTCCAGGAAGACATAGTCAGCAAGCATTCCGAGGAAACGTCTCTACTACACCTGAAGCGGAGGTTTCCATTCCGGCTTGCCACCACATCCTATATCATTCCTGCGCCCATTCTACCGAACCTTCATTTTCTTGGACCATACGTAGACGAGGTAGAGATCGTTCTTTTCGAAAGCGGCGATGAGAGTAATCTTCCCTCGTCGGCAGAGATCCGTGAGATGGCCCGAGTCGGCTCTGATCTCGATATTACTTATAATATTCACCTCCCGGCGGACCTCTTTTTCGGGGACCCGGACCCCACACTGCGAGAAAAATTCGCAGAGACAGCGCTGCGCTTTTACGAGAGAACCCTTTCACTTGACCCCACGCTTTACATTCTTCACCTCGATAGCAGAAGAGCGGATGGAACGAAGGAAGAAGATCAGAGAGCATGGATAGACCGTGTGGGGGAGTCGGTCGAGGGCCTGGGGTGCGAAGGACTCGATCTGCACCGGGTCGCCGTTGAAAACCTGGAGTATCCACTAGAGCGGGTTCTCCCGCTTGTAGAAAGGTCCGGTATGACTTTCTGTCTGGATATAGGTCACCTGCTCCGCTACGGATATGACGTGGAGACCGTGATCGAGGCGTTCCTTGAAAAGAGCTCAATGGTTCACCTGCATGGAGTCAACTGTGGCGCGGATCACGTTGGGATCGAGTGGATACCGCAAGAAAAGTGGGAAACGATAAGCCGAGCACTGCAAAATTATTGCGGTGGTGTTTCTCTTGAGGTCTTTGCGCTTGCTGACCTCGCCTCGTCTCTTCAAAGGATGCAGGAGATAATTGAACGAAAGGGAATGCCATGAAGATCGCAGCAATTGTTCAGAAGATTCAGCCAATCGGCAAGGAATGGGCTGAGAAAGCTCGTGAGCGTACGGCCCAACTCGCCATACCACCTCGGGCACTGGGAAGGCTTCACGATATTTCCGAACAGCTATGCGGAATTTCGGCAACGCTCAGCCCCGAAGTGAACCGTCGAGCTATCCTGGTAATGGCCGGGGATCACGGGGTAGTAGCCGAAGGGGTGAGTGCTTTTCCACAGGAAGTTACCGGCGAGATGGTCAGGAACTTCATCCGTGGAGGTGCGGGAATCAATGCGCTGGCAAGGTGTGCGAAGGCAGATGTTATTGTAGTGGATATGGGGATCATTCCTGATGTGGACACTTCTTCCCTCGAAGAAAAAGACCGTTTCCGGCTTTGTAAGGTCGGTCGGGGGACAGCCAATCTGACCAGGGGACAGGCGATGACCCGTGAGCAAGCTGAGATGGCAATCCTAAGCGGGTTTCAGGTGGCGTCGGAACTATTCCTGAAAGGCATTGAATTAATAGGCACAGGAGACATGGGGATCGGAAATACGACTCCTTCGGCAGCCATCGGCGTTGCTCTCACGGGAAGCTCCGTGGAGGAAATGGTAGGGAGAGGAACGGGCATCGATGACGAGTCGCTCCTGAAGAAGCGCTCGATCATTCAGCAGGCCATGACCATCAACAGGCCTGATCCGTCGGACGGTCTGGATGTGCTGGCTAAAGTGGGGGGCTTTGAGATTGGAGGGATAGCCGGGTGCATACTGGCTGGGGCCTACCATCGTCGTCCTGTGGTCATCGATGGGTTCATCTCGACGGCTGGAGCACTGGTAGCTCAGGCCCTTTGTCCATCTGTGGTGGATTATCTTTTCTCTGGCCATTGTTCGGAAGAAGCGGGTCACCGAATCATGCTGCAACACCTTGGTCTCGAGCCAATTCTCGATCTTCGGATGCGTCTTGGGGAAGGCACCGGAGGGGCACTGGCAATGTGCGTAATCGAAGGCGCAGTGCGGGTTTTTAAGGAAGTACTGACTTTTGATGACGCGGGAGTTTCCAAACAGCCCCGGTAGACAACCGGTCTTTTATATGCTCAGCTTTTACGCCGAGCGTCGCTCCGGCCTGATTGCCGAATATTGCCGGCATCGCCTGTCTGCGCACAGGAACTGAGACGTTATGTGGCGCCAATTCACCATTGCCCTGTCGTTCTTGACTATCTTTCGTTTGCCTGTTTCCGGGGAGATATCCCCCGGTGATTCGGGAAGATGTTATGCATGCTTTCCTATCGTGGGTCTCCTAGTCGGTCTGATGACTTCTCTAATGGTCCTGCTGCTCCAAGCCGTCATGCCTCCACTTCTGCTTGCTGTCTGGGCCTGTGCCTTTAT
The DNA here is from genome assembly GCA_049512295.1 of Syntrophobacteraceae bacterium. GTDB lineage: Bacteria > Desulfobacterota > Syntrophobacteria > Syntrophobacterales > Syntrophobacteraceae > SbD1. Next base: position 4,949 of record JBEKXG010000097.1, on the reverse strand, counting down.
GACGTTCATTACGCGAGGGTTTCATCTGGACGGTCTGGCAGATTTGGCCGATGGACTCGGTGGAGGATACACTCCTGCAAGGCGGCTTGAAATTATGAAAGACAGTGCAACCGGCGCATTTGGCGCCCTCGCCCTGGTTTTGGCCATCCTGCTGAAGACGAGCGCCATTTACAGTCTCATTATGGCAAAGAGTTGGCTTGCTTTGGCGATTGTTCCGGCCCTCGGCCGTTTCGCAATCGTAGTCAGCGCGTATAAAAGCTCCTGTGCCCGCACCGGAGGTCTTGCCAAATCGAGTATCGAATATATGACTCGTGGCACAGTCCTCGCCGCTGCCTCATTTGCTGTCGTTCTCACCTTGCTGCTTGTTCCAAAGTTCGCTCCGGCTTTCCTGGGAACAGCCACAATGAGCCCGCTTCTGGTACGATCGCTGGCAAACCGGTTCCTGGGCGGTGTCACTGGAGATGTACTCGGCGCGGTCAACGAGCTTACAGAGGTTCTCCTTCTTACATTGTCGGCCTGCCTGGCATATTTCCTGAATTGAGCGATTCTTCTTTTGTGCGCTCTTGAGCGACCGTGTCGTGTTACGGGGTCACAGCCGCTAAACCGGACAACGACCGTCTCCCGATACGACTCCAGTGGCAGACAATACACAGGCTATGACAATTTTTCATCAATGTGGGTGAAGCATACCTTCATAACGGTTAGGATCCGTTGGTAGCCGCGAATCCGCGAAGGCCAAAGAAGCTTGCGCTCACACATAAGTATTAAGCCTTACCGGAAATCCGCAGGCCTGCTTTAAACACAGAAATGAATGTGTAGAGAATACTGCCCCCTACACAGCCATAGCCCATAGGCGTCAACTTAGTTTGAGTGGCATGTAGAGGATCGCGACACTCTGGTATTGCAGCGGTGCAAACTTCGGAAACCGAGGCCACTTAAGAACATCGCCTTAAGTTGACGGCCATGAGCCATAGCCGGAATTGGTCAGTACGATGGAACCTCTTGCCTTTAGCTGTTGAGAGCTACAAGAACTACCCCAAGTTTTTTTTCAGCATCTGTTATTTTTGCAAGCTGCTCCTTGGAAAGTTCCGCTGGCATCATGTCCCGGCAGGAGAAGGCCAAAATCGTTTTTCCAAACTCCTTTTCCAAGCGTGTCAGAACATTGAGACCATTTTTGTTCAAATTCTCCGAGTATCCGCAGAACATTACTTCCTCCTCTTACGAAAGGTTCATCGCGGGCATGGCCCGCTCCTACACCCTAACACCTTTTCGTGGTTTCCGGGTGTCCCAAAGGGACGTGAAAAGCTGTCTCAAATAATTTGGTAATTTGGTAATCGAACATTCTCATATAAAAAATATGAATATGATTGCTCATTCAGTCAAGGCAAAATCTGCCGATCCAAAGCTGTAGTCGATTATCTCTTCTCTGGCCATTGTTCGGAAGAAGCAGGTCACCGAATCATGCTGAAACACCTTGGTCTCGATCCAATTCTCGACCTTCGAATGCGTCTTGGGGAAGCCACCGGAGGGGCACTGGCCATGGGAGTCATCGAAGGTGCAGTGCGGATTTTCAAGGAAGTTCTCACCATAGAGGAGGCTGGTGTTTCAAATAGTTCCCGTACTTCCAATGGGCTGGATCAGATGAGCCATTAATGTGCCGTGCCCCCAAGTTTTACTTGACTTCCAGGACTGAAGAAAGTAATAAATAAAAGGAAATCTATCCGTGGGTTGTCCGTTAAGGACTGTAGGGAAAACGGTGTGAAACCGTTACGGACCCGCCGCTGTGATCGGGGACGAAAGCCGTAAGAATGCCACTCTTCGAAAGAATGGGAAGGCACGGCGAGTAGAAAGATCCGAGAGTCAGAAGACCTGTCCACGGAAGAGTAGCTTTTTTCTCCCGTGGGCAGGAGCCGGAGCTACAACAATCGAGGATAAAATACGGTATCCCCGAATCTGCATTTCCAGGTTCGGGGATTTTTTTTGGCCCTATAGAGGTTGACACTCACGAGTTGTTGATATTCCCCGCTGTCCGTTACCATCTGTCATGATGCGAGTGATCCCGGTCTTGTAAGGGTAATCTGAGCCCTGAAAGGAGATATTCAGCATGGTAACTCATGGACATGGCGGAAACGTAAAGCAACTGGCCGAGGCTGCGGGCCGCACGGAGAAAGATCTACTGGATTTCTCTGCTAACATTAATCCATTGGGCCTTCCCGAGTGGTTTCGCTCTCTCATTAGCTCCCGGATAAGCTCTCTAGTACAATATCCTGATTCCACCTGCTCGATACTGGTCCAAACCCTTGCCTCTAACTACGGAGTTTCTGCAGAAGAGGTTCTCATCGGAAACGGGTCCACAGAGCTTCTTTATCTGCTTCCGCGAGCGGTGCCCAAAAGCCGTGCTGTGATTCCCGTGCCTTCGTACCTGGATTACAGAAGAGTTTGTGAGCTGGCCGGGTTAACCGTCGAGGAAATGCTCCTCAGGGAGGACAATGGATTCAGGCTTGATTTATCTGCGCTGGATCTCAAGCTCCATGGGGATGAATTGGTGGTCGTCGGTCAGCCCAACAATCCCACTGGTCTATTAGTCGATCCCGAAGCCATCCGTGCTCTTGCCTTCAACCACCCATCCACGGTCTTCATTGTGGACGAAGCCTTTGCCGATTTCATCGATGGTCTGGATAGCCTGATTAACAACCGGCCTCCCAATGTTGTCGTGCTTTATTCCTTAACCAAGTTCTATGCCATTCCAGGCCTTCGGTTGGGCTGTGCCGTAGCAGATCGTAATATCGCCCGGCAAGTACGCAGGATCATGCCTCCCTGGACGGTAAATACCTTGGCTCAGGCAGTGGGTGAGGCAGCCCTTCAGGATAATGCATATGCGGTGCAGACAAGGACATTGGTGAGAGCCTTACGTGAGGAGTTGTACATCGAACTGCAGTCAATTCCCAACCTGACCGTATATCCGGGCAAGGCAAACTTCCTGCTGGTGCGCATCGACCGTGAGGACATCGATGTCCCTACGCTTGCCCGGAAGATGCTCAGTGACGGAATAGCGATCCGCGACTGTGGCAACTTCGAGGGGTTGGATGGTCGCTTTTTTCGCGTGGCGGTCCGAACGGCCGAAGAAAATGCGCTGCTCTGTCAGTCAATCAGAAAGTCGTTGGGGATCGGCTGTAGCACGCCAAAGAGTCTGCGCAAGACACCTGCCATCATGTTTCAGGGTACAAGCTCCAATGCGGGTAAGAGCGTCCTGACGGCAGCGATGTGCCGCATTCTCCTCCAGGACGGGTACCGGGTAGCTCCCTTTAAGTCGCAGAATATGGCGCTAAATTCATTCGTCACCTGGAGCGGAGGGGAGATGGGACGTGCCCAGGTTGTCCAGGCTCAGGCTTGCCGCCTCGACCCGGACGTGCGCATGAACCCGATACTACTCAAACCGGGCAGCGACACAGGGGCCCAGGTTATGGTGTGGGGCCAGCCGGTTGGGAACATGGATGTCTCTCAGTACATAAGCTACAAGACCGAGGCTTTTGCAAAGGCCAAGGATGCCTTTGCCTCATTGGCCGGTGAGTATGAAGTGATCGTGATGGAGGGGGCCGGCAGCCCGGGAGAGGTCAATTTGAAACATCACGATATAGTCAACATGAACATGGCTCGCCATGCCGGTGCTCCCGTCCTGCTGGTGGGCGACATTGACCGGGGCGGCGTTTTTGCCTCCTTCGTGGGAACTATGGAGGTTTTAACCGAGTGGGAACGCAAGCTGCTGGCTGGTTTTGTGATCAACAAGTTTCGAGGGGAAGAGAGCCTGTTGGACAGTGCCATTGAGTTTACCCAGCGCCGCACGGGGCGTCCCATCATGGGTGTGGTGCCGTTTCTTCGCGATCTGGGCTTGCCCGAGGAGGATTCGGTTGGATTCAAAAGTGGTGTGTTTGATGACACCTCCCCTTCAGATAACGGCTTGGAGATCGCTATTATTGATCTGCCACACATATCGAACTTCACTGATTTCGATCCGCTCAGGATCGAGCCGGATGTCCACCTGCGGGTTGTAAGGTCGGCTCAGGATCTGAATCAGCCGGATGCGCTCGTTCTGCCAGGCAGCAAGAATGTCATAGAAGATCTGCGCTACTTGCAGCAGACCGGATTGGACCGCAAGATCATTGATCTGGCCACCAGGGGCAAAACGGAGGTGATTGGTATCTGTGGCGGCTTCCAGATCTTGGGCCTCCAGATCGCCGACCCTCACGGAATCGAGTCAGGCGGCAAAACGATAGAAGGTCTTGGGTTGCTGCCTGTTGTTACTGTTCTTGCCAAGGAAAAGATATTGACCCGAGTGAAGGCGACGCACCTGCCCTCAGGTCTAGCTGTCCAAGGGTATGAGATTCATCATGGTCAGACGGATGGGGCCGGTTTGATGCCCGTCGTGCGGCGGCAGGATGGTGAATTAATTGGCGGAGGCATGGAGGGAGGTTCTATATGGGGCACCTATCTCCATGGGTTTTTTGATGCCAACGAAGTTCGCCGCTGGTTTATCGACCGGCTTAGAGTAAGGCGCGGTCTCCCGGCGCTCGGAACAGTGCGAGCCGTGTATGATCTGGAGCCGGCTCTCGATCGTTTGGCCGACACAGTTCGCAGCTCCTTAAGAATGCATGATATCTATCGATTGATGGGACTCAAGTGAGATGAAGCCGGCAGGGTGGCAAGAGTTGTCTCACCTGGTTCACACTGCTTTCAGTAATACGAAGGGGGCTTCCAATGGCTATCAACATCCCTAGGATTGTGATTGCTGGAACTCAGAGTGGTTCAGGAAAGACTTCTCTCGCACTGGCCCTGGTGTCAGCTTTAAGGAGAAGGGGCCTCAAGGTCCAAACCTTCAAGGTGGGACCCGACTTCCTTGATCCCACTTACCTGGCCCTTGCTTCCGAAAGGCCCTGCTACAACCTTGATGG
>JBEKXG010000096.1:0-10791 GCA_049512295.1 Syntrophobacteraceae bacterium | reverse complement strand
GATACTTGGCAAGCTGATGGGCTCGGTCCGCCTGCTCGATATGGTTTTGTCCGACGATGGCCGAATAGACTGGTATGTGGATGAATTTATGCGGGGCAATTACACTTTTTCACGGGATCCTGAAAAATGCGGGGAGGATCCCGGCTTCACGCAGCTTTAGTATCAGTTGCAATGCTCCATAAATCCACATGAAATAGCTGGCGTCCAGGAGCGCTCTTTTCAGCTCCTTTGTTTTGACCAGGTATGTGGCCGGTTCTGAGTAGAGGGACAGTTTGGGAAAGAATCCGGGGACCCGTTCCATGTAGGATAGAAATTCCGGGCCGTGCCGCCCCTTCAGGTCCTGTTCTTCTTTGCGGATTACGAACGGGTAGTAAACACCGAATGAGAGCGTAAGCAAAGCGAGAATCAGAAGGCTCCCGGAAGCCAGGCCGATCCCTACGGCGCCGATCAGGCTGAACAGGTAGAGCGGATTTCGTGTCACCGAGTAAGGTCCCAATTCCACCAAAGCGCCTGTCTTATAGCCGGAGATATAGATAGAGCTCCAGACCCTGCCAAAAGCGCTGATTATGACGCAGGAAAGTCCCGCGAAATTAAGCAGGCCCTCCCGGAGAGTGTTTTCAATTCTGTTGCCGCTTATCATCAGCAGCAAAAGGGTTAACAGGGCGAGCAGCCGCGTGTGAATGATTCGCGTCTTCGAATCTGAACCTGCGCAATAAAAGGTCATTTCCTCCATTCCGTAAAGAGAGGCCATAGGCCGGTTTTTGAAAAAAGTCCGCCGAAATCGATGACAGGATGACTGCATATAGAAAAGATGAGAGGAAAACAAGTAAATTTCGTCAAATTTTGATATTATTCCGGCCCTCACCTGCGCGCTTTTCATCCCGGTCCTCTCTGCACCGGTCAGTAGGACAAAAAATATTGACTTTTTTCTTTAATGCATTTATGAAGCAGTGGCTCCAACGCCTGAGAGGGGGAATGAAGGACCTTTCCCTCTGATTTTCGTTTTTCTCAACGCTCTTGTGCCTCATTTTGCGTAGTCTTCTCTATCTCTCGAACATTTCCTCGCGTTGATCCTTTCTCATGAATCCTCAGAGGAGCTGAGCAATAGCCCTGAGAGCTTTTCTAGCAACCCCCGGAAGAAAAACGCTTTCGGTGCAACAGGAAAGAATCCCGATGGTTTTGACTCAAAGCAGGTAACGTCTTTGCGGACAAGTGTTTCGTTGATCCCGGTTAAGCGTAGCGCCCAAAGAGCGCCTTAATCGTCTCGCGGACTAACGTTAAATCGACTCTCAAGAAGGAGGCTGACCTTGACATTTCAACCATCAAAGCAGGTCTATTCGGGAAAGATCAGGGAGGTAACCCTGGGAAGCGGAGACAAGGCGGTTACGATTGGCGGGAGGGGGGTATATTCCTTCCATTCATTTGAGGGGTCCATCCCGAATGCTCCCAGGATCGCAATGGAGGTCTGGGACAAAGATCCGAGCGAGGACTGGGCCGAGGCGGCCAAAGCGCCGTTCAGTGATGTTTTTGGTGATCCGGCTGCCTGGGCGCGCAAGTGCGTGCAGGACTATGGGGCCGAGATAATCGTTGTCCAGACGAAAAGCGCCGATCCGAACGGGGACAACCGGTCGGCCGCCGAGGTAGCCGCAACGGTGAAAAAGGTGGTGGACGCCGTTGATGTGCCCATAATCGTCTGGGGGGTTGCCAATCACGACAAGGACGTCGAGGTTATGAGGCAGGTCGCCGAAAGTTGCTCGGGCCGAAGAGTCGCAGTCTGTCCGGTGGAAGAAGGCGACTACAAGCAGATCGGGGCCGCATGCCTCGGCTACAAACAGGTGGCGATCGCCTCGTCCCCCATTGACGTGAACCTGGCAAAGCAGCTCAACATTCTGCTCGGAAACCTGGGTGTAAGTGTGGATGACCTGCTAATCGACCCCACCACGGGCGGGCTCGGATACGGACTCGAATACACCTACTCGGTCATGGAGCGCATCGAGCAGGCTGCTCTCACTCAGGAAGACGAAAAACTCCAGCAGCCCATTATCGCCAATGTAGCGAATGAGACCTGGAAGTGCAAGGAGACCAACCTCAGTACCGAAGATGCGCCGGAGCTTGGGGATGCCGCCAAACGCGGTGTTTTAATGGAAGCAATCACAGCCGTTGACCTGTTGATCGCCGGGGCTGACGTGGTGGTTATGCGCCACCCTGAAGCGGTTAAACTTGTCAGAAGCTATATAGCCAAGATGATGTAATCTTCCGAAAAATCGGCTGCGCAAGTGATTTATTGGGAAACGAACCTCCCCGGGAAGGGGAAAAGAGGTGCTACATGTCTGATGAAAAGAAACCGGTTTCAATCGCAGAAGAAAAAAAAGCAAAAAAATTGGATTTGCGTGAGGTGACCACGTGCCAGACCACTCTCCAGATGCTCAAGAAAATGGAGGCGGATGGAAATGAATCCATGTTCAACCGCGCAGCGGAAATGAAGCCCTGTCCCATCGGTGCTGAGTCGGCCTGCTGCAAGCACTGCTTCATGGGGCCCTGCCGCCTTAACTCCAGGGACCCTTATGCCAGGGTCGGAGTCTGTGGGGCGACCATCGACACCATCGCCGCCCGGAACTTCGCGCGCAATGTGGCTGCCGGCGGGGCCGCCCATACCGACCACGGCATGGTTATGCTGGATGTTTTCCGGGAAGTGGTGAACGGGAGAATCACTCATTTCAAGATTCAGGACGAAACGAAACTTAAGAACGTTGCCGAGAGCATCGGCATCGCCACTGAAGGCAGGACTGTCAAGGACATAGCCAAGGATCTCTATGAGGAACTCGAACGTACATACACGCAGGTCGAGGGGGAAATTCCCTTCGCAAAGCGCGTTCCCGCCAAGACCCTTGAGCTGTGGCGCAAAGAAGGAATCGTTCCGCGCGGCGCGATGCGCGAAATTATGGAGCTGATGCACCGTACTCATATGGGTGTCGACCAGGACTACAACAACATCGTGAAGCAGTGCTCGCGCACGGCCCTCGCCGATGGGTGGGGCGGCTCCATGGTTGCAACCGAGATCTCGGACATCCTTTTCGGCACGCCCTCGCCCAGGGTGGCCGGCGTCAATATGGGCTTTATAAAGGAAGACCAGGTAAACATTGTGATCCACGGCCATGAGCCTCTTCTTTTCGAAGGCATGATCGCCGCTTCGAATGAGCCCGCCAACCTGGATAAGGCCAAAGCCGCCGGAGCAAAAGGGATCAACCTGCTGGGCATGTGCTGCTCGGGCGCCGAAGTGCTCGGACGGCACGGTGTTCCCCATGCCGGAAATTTCGTCTCCGCTGAGCCGATTATCGCGACAGGCGCAATCGATGCACTCGGTGTTGACGTACAGTGCATCATGCAGGCCCTGCCGAAGATAGCCGAATGCTACGGGACGAAAGTCTATACGACTAACCCGAGGGCAAAGATCGAGGGCGCTACCCACATCGAATTCAACGAACACGACCCTCTGGGTGCGCCCAACCAGATCATCGGATTAGCTATCGAGCGTTTCGCCAACCGGACCGTGAAGGTCGTCATTCCGCAGCGGCAGGACTGGGGCGTTCACGGCTTCTCCCATGAATACGTCAACTACATGCTGGGCGGAAAGTTCCGCTCGTCCTATGTACCGTTGAACGACAACATCATCAACGGCCGGATTCGAGGCGTAGCGGGCGTTGTCGGCTGCACCAATCCGCGCGTCAAGCAGGACTACCTGCATGTAGAACTGGTTAAGGAACTTATCAAGAACAACGTCCTTGTGGTCCAGACCGGATGTTCGCAGATCGCGCTTGCCAAGGCCGGCCTCATGAAGCCGGATGCGGCGGTGCTTGCCGGTGAGGGTCTTCAGGAAGTATGCGAAACCGTGGGGATTCCGCCTGTCTTAAGCCTGGGGTCCTGCGTCGACAACAGCCGCATACTTATTGCCTGCGCCGAGATGGTCCGGATGGGCGGACTCGGCGACAAGCTTTCCGACCTGCCGGTAGCGGGCGCCGCCCCCGAGTATATGAGCGAGAAAGCCATCTGCATCGGGCAGTACTTTGTGGCCTCGGGTGTATACACCATTTTCGGGGTTACATTCCCGACGGTTGAGGGCACAAAGTTCCACGATCTGCTCTTCAACGGCCTTGAGCAACAGGGCTTCGGTAAGTGGGGATTTTCGACCGATCCCTACGAGATGGCCCATTTGATGATTGACCATATCGACAAGAAGAGGGCCGCGCTCGGCCTTTCCGAACAACGCGAACGAAAACTCTTCAGCATGGAAGACCGCAGAGCGGCTGAAGGTTAAGCCGGGACCGGTCCTGTAGGGTCGAGGTGCGGGGTCTTGCCCGCGAATTGATTCTTTATTCCGGCTTGAAGCCGACTGCGTTGCAAGGAAAAACAGAAAAAGGAGTTCAGTTATGTCCAGGTTAGTCGCTTTTGCAGCGATCCAGGGAGCTTACAATATAGTGTCCAAGGCTGAAGGCAAATTCAATCAGGCCATGGATAAGTATGGGCCGAACCAGCCGATAGGGTTTCCGAATACGGCCTACTATCTTCCCATCATTTACTCGATCCTCGGCATCAAAATCGAAAAACTGACCGACGCCGAGCCCGTAATGAAAATATGCCGGGAGCTTCTGCCCCCGCACATCAAAGCCCAGCACGGCATTCACCTTCCCTACCTGGGAGGGACGCTGGATTCCGGAATGGCCGCCATTCTGGCTGAAGAAGTGGTCGAGGCGATCCGGTATGTAGAAGATCCCGATTTTTATCTTCAGAGCGAAGAATGCGATCCGGAAAACGGGAAAATCTGGCTCGGCGCCGCCGACGATACCGTCATGAGAAAAAGAGGCATCGAGTTCGTTGACGGCAGCGCTCCCGGTTTTGCCGCAATCGTCGGTGCTGCCCCCAATCCGGAAATCGCCAAAATGATCGCCGAAGACTATCAGAAAAAAAATCTCTATGTCTTCATGTGCGCCCATCAGACCGGCACCACATTTTCTCAGCAGCTCGTCGAGGCAGGCGTGGAAATCGGGTGGAACACGCGCCTCGTGCCGTTTGGTCCCGATATCTCCGCCGCCGTGTTCGCGCTTGGTTTCGCAAACCGGGCCGCCATGGCCTTTGGCGGTGTTAAGCCCGGAGATTTCAGGACCGTTTTGAAGTATAACAAGGACCGTATCTTCGCGTTTGTGAACGCTTTTGGCGATGTAAACGCCGAGTGGGCCGCCAACGCAGCCGGGGCGATCAACTGGGGCTTTCCGACAATAGCAGACACCGACATTCCCGAGATCCTGCCCACCGGTGTGTGCACTTACGAACACGTTGTCTCGAGCGTCCCCTACGAACAGATCACGGCTAAGTCAATCGAAGTGCGCGGGCTCAAGGTGACCATTACCGAAATACCGGTCCCTGTTGCTTACGGTCCGGCTTTCGAGGGCGAGCGCGTGCGCAAGGACGACGTCTACCTCGAATGCGGCGGCGGGAGGACACCCTGTTTCGAACTGGTCCAGATTGCCGAGATGGACGCGGTCGAGGACGGCAGGGTGGAAGTCATCGGCCCGGATATCAAAGACGTGCCCTCCGGTTCGCGGTTGCCCATGGCGGTAGTGGCCGAGGTTGCCGGCCGCAAGATGCAGGAAGACTATGAGCCGATCCTCGAGCGCCAGATGCACCACCTGGTAAACTACGCCCAGGGCCTTATGCATATCGGCCAGCGCGATATAGCCTGGTACAGAATTTCAAAGCAGGCGGTCGATAAGGGATTTACCCTCGAACACATAGGTAAGATCCTGCACGCTAAATACCATCAGGATTTCGGCGCTATTTTCGACAAGTGCCAGGTCAAGATCTATACAGACGAGGCCAAGGTCAAAGCAATCCTGCCTATCGCGCTGAGTGCTTACAGAACCCGCGACGAGCGCATCGAGGGCATGACGGACGAGGGTACTGAAACATACTACTCCTGCACGCTGTGCCAGTCTTTTGCCCCGACACACGTCTGCGTGATAAGCCCCGAGCGCACGGGCCTTTGCGGCGCATATAACTGGCTCGACTGCAAGGCCTCTTTTGAAATCAATCCGACGGGTCCCAACCAGCCGATTCAGAAGGGTGAGACCCTCGATCCCAAGCTGGGCAACTGGAAGGGTGTAAACGACTTCGTCTATAAGGCATCCAGGCAGTCGATTTCCAGCTACAACTTCTACAGCCTGGTTTACGACCCGATGACCACCTGCGGGTGCTGCGAGTGTATCGCAGCGGTCCTGCCGATGAGCAACGGAATCATGACCGTAAACCGTGATTTCGCCGGCATGACTCCCAGCGGCATGAAATTCACCACGCTTGCCGGAACGATCGGCGGCGGAAATGTTACGCCGGGGTTTGTGGGCCACAGCAAGTATAACGTCACTCAGCGCAAGTTCATCGTGGGCGACGGCGGTCTGCTGCGGCTCGTATGGATGCCGAAGATGTTCAAAGAGGAAATCAGGGACAGGCTTGTCAAGCGCGGCGAGGAAATGGGCGTTCCAAATTTGGTCGATATGATCGCAACCGAGGAAAACGGCACTACCGAAGACGAGATTTATGCCTTCCTGGAACAGGTGGGACATCCCGCCCTGACAATGGAAAGCATTCTTGGCTGATAGACGATCCGGGCGCAGATATTGCCGATCTGCGCCCGGTCTCATATGTGGAATTAAACTCTTATCAGGAGAAAACACAGATGGGCCTTACCGGGATTCAAATCTTTAAATTGCTGCCCAAGACCAATTGTGGAGAGTGTGGGGTTCCAACCTGCCTGGCTTTTGCGATGAACCTTGCCTCTGGCAAGGCCGAACTTGAAAAGTGTCCCTACGTCTCCGAAGAGGCCAAGGAAAAACTCGCTACAGAATCGGCGCCTCCCATTCGGCCGCTTACAATCGGATCGGGTGAATACGCCGTGAAAGTCGGCGGCGAAACAGTGCTCTTCAGACACGAGAAAACTTTTGTGAATCCACCGGGCTTTGCCGTTCTGGTCTCAACTGATGAAGATGAGGCTTCGGTTGCCGGAAAGATCGACCGGTTCAAGAAAGCTCAATATGACCGGGTCGGACTTAAACTTCGGGCTGAGATGTTTGCGATAAAAGACGCCAACGGAGATGCAGCAAAATTTTGCGCCTTGGCTAAGAAGATTTCCGACCAGGTCGGGGCGGCGATGATTTTCATGTCCAATTCGGTTGATGTCCTAACAGCAGCCGCTGATTCATTCAAAGAAAAGAAGCCGCTGCTTTATGCGGCTACGCCGGAGAACGCCGAAGCGCTTGGGAATCTCGCCAAGGCGGCCGGGTGCGCGTTGGCGATTAAGGGAAACGGCTCTTTGGAGAGCGTTATCGCACTTAGCGAAAAGCTGTCCGCAATGGGGCTCAAGGACATCATGATTGACACCGGGACCCGAGACCTTAAGAAAGCTTTCGCAGAACAGGTCATGATCCGCCGCGCAGCCCTCAAGGACAGGTTCCGGCCGCTCGGGTTCCCCACGATCATCATGGCCAATGAAATAGGCGAGGGGATCATGGACGAAGCCCTTGTGGCGGCCACTTTCGTGGCCAAATACGGGGGGATAATAGTTATGAGCGACCTCCAGCCGCACGTGATTTTTCCACTTCTTCTCGGGCGCCTCAATATCTACACCGACCCGCAACGGCCGATGACGGCCGAGCAGGGAATCTACCCGCTCAACAATCCCGACGAGAACTCGCCGGTTCTCGTGACGTGCAACTTCTCGCTCACCTACTTTATCGTATCCGGCGAGATCGAGTCCAGCAGGGTGCCGTCGTGGCTCTGCGTTCAGGACACCGAGGGGCTTTCGGTCATGACCGCATGGGCCGCCGGGAAGTTCTCGGGCGAAAGCGTGGGGACCTTCATCAACAAGAGTGGGATCAAGGATAAGGTAAAACACAAAAACCTTATCATCCCCGGGTATGCGGCCGGCATAAGCGGTGAGTTGGAGGAAGAACTCGGCCCTGGCTGGAACATCTCGGTCGGTCCCAGGGAAGCCAGCCAGATCCCAAAATACCTCAAGAGTTTGAAGGCATAGAGGGGAGATGAAGGAATGAAGCTGATAGGTGAAAACCTGAATATAATGAGCGTGAAATATGGGGCCGCGCTGAAGGCGAGGGAAGGCAAACCGCTTCAGGAGCTTGCCATCGAGCAGGCCAAAGCCGGAATGGACTATATAGACCTCAATATCGGTCCGGCGGGAAAAACCGGCGTGGAGTTGATGAACTGGCTCGTCCCGGCTATAGAGGAAGTTGTGGATGTTCCACTTGCTCTGGATACGTCGAACATCAAGGCGATTGAAGCCGGCCTCAAAGCATGCAAGAAGAATCGGCCGCTCATCAATTCGATTATGGTCCGGCCCGAGAGAATGGAAGCCCTCCTTCCCCTCGCCGCCAAGTATGACGCCGAATTTGTCGGGCTGCTCTGGGGACCCGAAGGAATGCCAAGGGACGAAAACGAACGCGGGGCGCTTTGCGCCGAGCTGGTGTTCAAGGCCACGGAAGAATTCGGCATAAATCCTGAACGTATCTACGTCGATCCCATCCAGACGCCGGTCAACGTACAGCAGATTCAGATCATGAGCGTTCTGGAGTTCATGAAAATGTTCGAGGATATCGCTCCGGGGTGCAGAAGCACAATCGGGCTTTCAAACGTGTCCAACGGCCCACCCGATCAGTTGCGTCCGATCCTGAACCAGGTTATGCTCATCATTCTTAAGCGGCATGGGCTGTATTCGGCAATCGTGGACTGCTTTGACACCAAGCTCCACGAAATTGCCCGGGGTGAACATCCGGAGCTGGAAGCCCTGGTCCACAAGGTGGAGGATGCACAGCCGGTTGACTTGAAATCCCTCTCGGATGAGGAACGCAAATACGTCAAGACGGCTAAAGTGATTCTGGGCCAGACACTGTATTCCGACTCATGGCTTGAAATCTGATATCGGTATCGTAAAGCGGTAAGCTGAAAGCGGGAATCAAGGTTTTCGCAGTTGCGGGAATCTTCATTTCCGCTTTTTGTTTCCCGCTTCCTGCTTCTCTTTATGCTCTTGCAGTAGCAGCGGAGTTGTGGTTAATTCATCATGATGCTGTGACTTCACCTTCCTGACACCCTGATCCAGCGGAAAAATTCAGCTTAGAGGAGAGATTTATGCCTGAGTATGTTTATTTCTTTGAAGAAGGAAAAGCGGATGGCAACGCCAAAATGAAGACTCTCCTGGGCGGAAAGGGCGCCAACCTGGCGGAAATGGCCCAACTGGGCATACCCGTTCCTCCCGGTTTCACAATCACCACCGACATATGTACTTATTATTATCAGCACGGTGGCGAGTACCCGGTTGAATTGAAAGGCCGGGTCGAAGAGGCCATACACAGGCTGGAGGGGCTTATGGGCCGCAAATTTGGCGACCCCGAGAATCCCCTGCTTGTTTCGGTGCGTTCCGGAGCGGCCCTTAGTATGCCCGGAATGATGGACACCGTTCTGAACCTCGGCCTCAATGATCATACCGTGCTGGGTCTGATCAAACAGACGGGAGACGAACGGTTCGCCTATGATTGTTATCGCCGCTTGATCGCAATGTATGGGGACGTGGTGCTCGGTTTGAAGCCTCAGTCAAAAGACGAGCACGATCCCTTCGACGAGTTGATCGAGGAAATGCGAAAGAAACGTGGCGTTGAGTCCGACAATCAGCTTCCCGCCAGTGACCTCAAGGAACTGATCGAGCGCTACAAAGGGTTGATTCGCGAACGCAAAAAGGTGGAATTTCGGCATGATCCATGGGATCAGCTCTGGGGAGCCATAACGGCCGTTTTCGGATCGTGGCACAATCCCCGGGCGATTGCCTATCGTGAACTCAACAACATTCCGGAATCTATGGGCACGGCCGTAAGCGTGCAAGCCATGGTATTCGGGAACCTGGGTGAGGATTGCGGCACGGGCGTGGCCTTCACTCGCAACCCTGCAACCGGCGAGGACGTGTTTTTTGGCGAGTACCTGATCAACGCTCAGGGCGAGGATGTCGTTGCGGGCACCAGGACCCCTCAGCCAATTAACAAACGCCAGAAAGGCGACAACAGTGGTCCGTCCCTCGAGGAGACCATGCCCGAGATTTATGCCGAACTCGAGGGAATTCGCAGCAGGCTGGATCGACATTACCGCGACATGCAGGACATCGAGTTCACTATCGAAAGGGATAAACTCTGGATGTTGCAGACCCGTACCGGCAAGCGCACGGGTTTCGCCTCTTTTAAGATTGCCGTGGATATGGTCCGGGAAGGCATTATAAGTAAAGAGGAAGCACTGATGCGGGTGGACCCCGATCAATTGAACCAGCTTTTACGGCCCACATTCGATCCCAAGGCAAAAAGCGATGCTGTCAGGGATGGCAATTTGTTGGCCAGAGGTCTCAACGCTGGTCCGGGGGCGGCTACGGGCCGGGTGGTATTTAATGCTCGCGATGCCGAGGAATGGGCGAAAAAAGGCGAGATAGTTATCCTGGTTCGTCTCGAGACCTCTCCGGATGACATTCGCGGAATGCACGCCTCGCGCGGAATTTTGACGGCGCGCGGTGGAATGACCTCACATGCGGCCCTTGTTGCCCGCCAGATGGGAAAGGTCTGCGTGGTCGGCTGCGCCGACCTCGAAATCGATTACCGCAACCGCAGGATGACTATTGGCGACCGTGTAATCAGGGAAGGGCAGTACCTGTCGCTCGACGGCAGTGTCGGGGAGGTTTTTGCCGGCCAGATTCCG
>JBEKXG010000095.1:0-10891 GCA_049512295.1 Syntrophobacteraceae bacterium | reverse complement strand
CCGTATTGCCGGTCAGCCAGCGATAGGGCAATTCTTCCTCGCAGGCTTTGGAAATCTTGCGAGAAGAGCGCCTCCCTTGGCAGTATGCATAGATCAAAACCGCGAGCATCATCGCCGGATCGTAAGCAGGACGGCCCTCCGCCCCACAGGATAAGTAAAAAGCCGCAAGATTCATCTGCTTTACGATATCCCAGATGAATCTGACCACGTGATTTACAGGGACCCACTTGTCAACCGACGGTGGGAGGAGCAACAATTGATTTCGATCACCAGCGATGAAACCGCGACCCATGCAAAACCTCCAAATCTGATTTAACGGTTGGATTTGACTACCATAAAGTGCGGTTTAGTGCAAGGATGATATGAGAAGTTCTGCAACAGGCTCTAGGTTCACAGTTTTCCCGTGCATTCAATTTCTGGGTCGGGCCAAGATAATAACCAGGTTTGTATGGATAAATGTTAAAAACACATGCCTTATTAGCGCTTAAAGGCGCGTTTTGGCAAAAACAGCGCTTTAAGCCCTGAAGAATGGGGAAATCTGGTAATCTCCGCAACAGATGCAGTTATTTGTCTTGGCCCCATTTGCATTTGAGGATAAGGCTAATTGGAATCGCATTGCTTTAAGATGTCCGTTATCAACTCTATAACCAACTCAGGGTATGAATTCTCTACCAATTGCTGAGCACGATTGATTGTAGGCCACCAAATGTCACCCTTTTCACCTTGAATGAGGGATATCCAATGCGTCGGATAATACCTTACCAGCATACCCAAAATGAAGGATACCATGTATGTGATGCTTAGCTGTGAGTAGCATACACCACTTGGAAATGGTACTGAAATGTGTAACCTTGGTATCGATCCAAATTGTTTGTTAATGTATGAATGTATAAACAACGGAAAATGATCATGAATAATCTTTGCGTCAGCTGAGAGAGTGATCCAACCAGAACTGGATGTAACTGAGTATCCATATGATTCATAGACATCCTTGAGCTTAGAGAGCGGTTCCTCTCTGACCTTTGCTTTGAATCCGTCTTTTTCGTTGTAAGTCAATTCGTTGACTGATACATACTGTGCTACGCCAGAGACATCCGTGTATTCTTTTTGTAAATCAGGAATTCGTGAAAAAAGATCGCCAAGAGAAAGCTCATCGCCAAGTTTAGGAATATCATAGCAGATATGCCAATCCACATTGGATGAATTCACATGAATGGAAATTCTATTTTTAGTGTGAGTTATAAAATCCGAAAACAATCCAGATGTAGTTCTGATTCTCAGATTACATAAATCTTTAAGTCCTTTGGCTGTATCTCCGGACATAATTTTTACCCAATCAACAGTTTCTAACCCATGCCTCGCGGTCAGCCCCTCTTCACCACCTTGAGCTTTTAACAAAAGCAGGAGTGATCGGCTTAAGCACGCAATACCATAGAAAGTAAGTAATGGGCGGACCGAATAGTTTGAGTTGCTTGCATTTCTAAAATATTCACGAGCCTGTTTCGCTGCCGCATTGATTTCTCTCGCACGTCGAGCGTTTAGTTCGCGAGAATGGATTTGAGCAAACCACCGTGTTATAATGTCTCGTGTTTCGAGCGAGAATAATTGTTGCCATATTTCGGTATTCATTCGGGCCTTCCGGGTTGCGATAGGAACTTAGCCTTTACTGCATAACATCCGGATTATAGAATTCAGTCTGCATAATACGCCATCGGATTGGTAGCCAAAGGTGGATTAATCCCTTTATCTTTCATTTGTTGCACTCTATCTCGAATTTCCCAGGGTGTTTTTACGCGGATCAGCCTCATAATCTTCCACCCATGCCCTCCAAAGGCCGTCCACCGTCCTGCGCATGCCAGCCGGTTCCCGGTTGAGGACATAGGCATAGATTATCACCTATTCCAGGTTACAACTATTCTCTTCCCAGTCAATGGGGAATTTTCCCGAAAGGAATATTTCTTCCGGTAGTCTGATTTTCTCGGATGAAGGTTGCGTACTAACCAGATACCGACTCCACCACCTTCAACATATCTAGCAAAAAGCGACACCCGTCAGCCGGTTCGATTTCCGTTCACTTATGAGAAGGATTCTTAAGTTTAGACCAGCAGCCGCATGGCAGCTGATTCCAAATCCAACAGAGGAGTCAAAAATGAGAGTCGATCAGGCAAGAAAAATCAGCGACTTCGATGTCGCTTTCTAGATTGCTTCGTCGCTTCCCAATAGAAAAAGCTGGCGGACTCTTTGATTTTGTCCTGTTCAGACTTTAGCGATTTGTATTCACTTAGAGTCTGTTTCATTACAAGCATGGCAGCAGCGGTGGTCAAAGTGCTTCCTTGTGTAAGAATGGTGGCTCCCAAAGTGCCTGCAAGCATGAGCGCGTCTAAAAAAAGGTTGCGCCGAAGAGACTTCATTCGGGCCTCGATACGGGCAACTGGCGCGATGAGTACGTCCCGCACAATCTCGTCGGCTTGAGCCTGGAGTTCTGCCGCTGAACAACTTTCTACTGCCTTGAAGGCTTTGCCAAGTGCCGTTCTAAAATCATAGAATGCCGCCTCATTTTTTCGGGCCTTAACCAGGTTGGCGTCCGAAACGCCGTCGAAGTATGGAAGGCTTACCTGAAGGAGAGCCGATACAACTGACTGGCTACCGTCATTGGCAACCTGCAGATTTAGGCCTGCTAAATCTTTCGAAGTGGGTAGATTGGTCAAGAACCTAGCACCTGACAACGACGCAAGGTAAAGATCCCGTTGGAGGGTCCGGACTCGTTCTAGCAGGAAATCTGTGCGAGACCCTTCAACCCAGTTTAGAAATGTCCTCGCATCGACAAGTTGGCCTCCTCCTTGGAGATTTAGGAACATATCAATTTGTCGAGTCTCTTCATCTTTGATCCTAATTTCGAAAAGGTTGAAGATCTTAGGCTTAGGGTCACCAGGGAAGAGAACCGCGATCATCCTTCCAGGAGACAACTGGGCGCTTCGCTGGATTACATAGTGCTTATCTATCAGCTCGACGTTATAGACTTGCAAGTGCTCCTGAGCATAATCAATAATCGTGGAAGGCAGGCTCTCCAAATGGTCGCCGGCACCAATCGGATTACCGCGGATGACTTCTGGACCGTAGAAGCTGGTCATGTACATAGCGCCAGGGTCGGTCCTCGGTCCAAGCAGTTGGCTTGGAACGAATCTAACAAAACCACCGACAACAAGGGGCTTGATTGTTAAAATGTCTTCGATTTTCTCAGCGAATTCCTGGAGGTACGCTCCCACCCGTCTGTCCCTATCTGGGAGTGGGAGAACGTAGTTTGGGCTGACATCGAGCGATTTCCACTCATAAAGGCAATCTAGTATGGGATCATGTAGGTAGATCACATTAGCATATAGAACAAGCTGACGAATTACGCTGAGGGGCAGAGAATCAGCCCAGCTATCTGGAAGAATATCAATATGTCCGGCATAAGATCCGGGTTCTAACGGGATATTGGATACCGTTCTTTCGTAATCCTCAAAGAATCTCTCCACATCACGCTTGCTTAGTCGTCCAGCGGTAAGTTTGGCATCTTTTGGCTCGGAGAAACCATGCTGGGCTAAACAGTCGTAAATTGATTCCATTTCCGCGCGGCCTCCTAAGGACAGTAAACCTAAGCGCATCTTCATATCGAGCGCGGGCTACACAGACGGGCGGTTTGTCGAAGGACTAGATCATAGCAGCGGCTACAACTACAAAACCTCAAGCCTATTCCGACACGTGCTGGCAATGAGTAATCCGCAAATGCCCTAATAAAGTATACCACGTTTCGGCTGTTTTCAATTCCGTAAAATTACGTACAGCTTGCCGAAATACAAACTTTGCAATTTCTCAACATACGATCTGCGTGTGGAAACCCTCCTGAATGATGAATGATTAAAGATGGATGATAAAGAGTCGGCAGGAATTGAATGATGAATGATGAAAGAAACCCTCCGAAACGCACAACCGTCCAGTCCGTGCCTGGATTAAGCAGCTCCGAGGCAGGCTGTCAGCACTCATCGCGCAGCCCTCGCGCTTCGCGCTGTCCTCCGTCGTCCGTCCCCGTGTTATATCCTGGCTCCTGGCTTTCGCCGGGATGACGAGGGCGGGCTCTCGCGATTCGCGTCACCCGCGCGCTTCCCACCACACTCAGTCTCATTCATCATTCATCATTCATCACTCATCATTCATCACTCATCATTCATCATTCATCATCCCGAAAGACCCTCTCTCCGGCGGCAACACCCACGACCGGTCTGCGCCCGCCGCTACCCGGAGGCGGCTGTTCTTGACAACCTGCAAACCGATGAATACTCAATGTTTGCCGGCCTTTTTGGCAGCGAGCGGCGAAAGGCCAAGGCCACCGTCCTCTGTGGATGGAGGATCGGGAAGGGAGACCAGTGGCGCCTATTAAATTGTATTTGAAAAATATCACTAAAGACCAGAGCGTGGGCACCGGAATGGCCATGGTGCTCCTGCTTTTGCTCGGATATATCCGTACCAGGCGAGACGGGATGCTGCTTGCGGCAATAACCCTGCAGGTCGTGAACATGATCGTTCCCCGGATCTATGCGCCCATCGCCGTCGTCTGGCTGGGTTTTTCTCATCTGCTCGGCGCCGTGATGTCCAAAATTCTGCTCTCTATCCTGTTCTTTGGCCTCGTAACCCCGATGGGCATTGTGCGCCGGCTTTTCGGAAAGGACGCCTTGAAGCTGCGTGCCTTCAAGGCTGGCGAAGAATCGGTCATGTTGGTGAGAAATCATAAGTTTGTCGGTCGCGACATCGAGAAACCCTACTAAATATAAAAGGATGAAATGAGCATGGAATTCATAAAGGACTTGTGGGGCTTCCTGAATCAAAGGAAAAAGTTCTGGCTGTTGCCGGTGATTTTGGTTCTGCTCGGGTTTGGATTCATTATGGTATTGGCCTCAGGTTCTGCCGTTGCGCCGTTTATCTATTCGATATTCTAATCGCCGGCAAAGGCATCGGAACAAGGGGTTAAGCAATCAGGATGAAAAAAGCTATCCTGGGCATATCTGCATTCTACCACGATAGTGCTGCGGCCATCCTTGTCGACGGAAAGATTGTTGCCGCTGCGCAGGAGGAACGGTTCACCCGAAAGAAATACGATTCGTCATTTCCGATTCACGCCTGTCGCAGCGTTTTGCAGGAAGCAGGCGTCGATTACAGGGACCTTTCTGCCGTAGCGTTTTACGAGAAGCCGTTTCTGAAGTTCGAGCGACTCCTTGAAACCTATCACGCCTTTGCGCCAAGCGGTTTCGTGAGCTTCCTTTCGGCAATGCTGGTTTGGGTCAAGGAAAAGGTGTTTATGAAACGGATGCTCACGGAGCAACTCGCTGCGCTCGGCGATGGAAGCCCCCCGATGTACTTTCCGGAGCATCACCTGTCTCACGCAGCGAGCGCCTTTTATCCTTCGCCATTCCCGGATGCGGCAATCATCACGGTGGATGGTGTCGGAGAGTGGGCCACGACGACCATCGGACACGGTCAAGGCAAAGAGATTGAGATCATAGAAGAGCTCCAGTTCCCGCACTCTATAGGACTACTCTATTCCGCGTTTACCTTTTACACCGGGTTCGCAGTGAACAGCGGTGAGTACAAGCTCATGGGGTTGGCGCCGTACGGAAATCCCGATTCGCAAAGGGCTGCGGACTTCAAAACGAAAATTGAAACAGAACTCGTCGATATCCGAGAAGATGGATCTATCGTGCTGAACATGGATTACTTCGAATACGCCACGGGTCTCAAGATGGCCAGAGAAGAGAAGTGGGAGCAACTTTTTGGAGTGCCCCGCCGAAAACCGGAGTCCGAGATTTCGCAGGTTTACATGGACATGGCGCTGGCCATCCAGAAAGTGACAGAGGAGATTGTCCTTCGGCTTGCCCGTACGGCGAGGCAATTGACCGGCAGCAAGTACCTGGTGCTGGCTGGGGGCGTGGCGCTCAACTGTGTAGCCAACGGAAAGATTCTCCGAGCCGGGATCTTCGAGGACCTCTGGATCCAGCCGGCCGCGGGCGACGCAGGTGGCTCTGTCGGGGCGGCTTATGCCGTTTGGCATATCTTCGATGGAAACGAGCGGCAACTTGACGGCCACCGGGATGCGACCGGGGGATCCTACCTGGGCCCGGAGTTCTCGGACAAAGAGATTAGCCGCATGCTGCAAAAATACGACGCGAAGGCACGCCGCTATGAAGACTTTCAGAGCCTTGCTTCCGATGTCGCCGCGAAGCTTAAAGATGGAAACGTCGTCGGTTGGTTTCAGGGCCGGATGGAATTCGGCCCGCGCGCTCTGGGCAACCGAAGCATCCTGGGGGATGCGCGAAACCCGGAGATGCAAAAAAAATTGAATCTCAAGATCAAGTATAGGGAAGGCTTCAGGCCGTTCGCGCCTTCAGTCCTGGAAGAGGATATCGCCGAATACTTCGATCTCGACCGTCCATCTCCTTACATGCTGTTGGTTGCACCGATCCGTGAGGACAGGAAAAATCCGCTTCCTGAGGGGTATCACGACATGCCTCTCTACGAAAGACTTTATAGCCTTCGGTCCGATCTTCCCGCCGTCACTCATGTCGATTACTCCGCCCGCATACAAAGCGTGAACCGGCAGACCAATCCCCGATATTGGGAATTGATCAACAAGTTCAAAGAGTTGACCGGCTACGGCGTGATCGTGAACACTAGCTTCAATGTGCGCGGTGAGCCGATCGTTTGCACTCCCGCCGACGCCTACCGATGTTTCATGAGGACCGAAATGGATTTCCTGGTCCTTGGGGATTATCTCCTGGAGAAGAAGGACCAGCCGGCGTTATCCGAAACAGGCGATTGGCGGAAGGAATTCAAGCTCGATTGACCCGAAGTAAGGACGCAGGCCCCGGAACTTTATAGTAGTGGCGTGATTTGTCCGGTGTTCTGAATTGAGTAGGGAGGAGCGTGCCCATAACTAAGGATCATTCTTCGGCAGTCCCGATAGACCGGCGCGACGCGAAACGAGGAGTGCGACAGTTCCTCTTTTCGGCGTTACTGGCATTTAGTGCAATTGCGGCCTCGCTTCTGATCCTGGAATTCGCACCCGCGCCGTTCTTCTGGCTGGGGCTCACCTGGGCGGCGGCGTTGTGGGCGGCTATCTTCGTTGCCCACGGGTCCTGGCGCCGAGCAATCCTGTTCAACTTCGGAATCGTGGCATGCATGCTGGCCTGCATCGAAGCATACCTGCCCACCCATGAATACACCCCCCGGGTTTTTTCGCCAGGCTTTATGGTCCCCGACGACGTATTGGGATGGGCGCCTGCGAAAGGGATGCAGGCCTCCGCGCTTCAATTCGCCCCCGCAGGACTGTTCCACCATCCTGTTGGAAAGAAATCCGATACCAAATACACGATAGACTCTAACGGGCTTCGCGTAGCTCCCCCATACCGCAAGGACGATCTGGCCGGCACGGTTCTGTTCTTCGGCTGCTCCTTCACTTTCGGTGCAGGCCTCAAGGACGACGAAACGTTGCCATACCAGGTTGGCGTCCAGTCGGACGGGCGGTACCGCACCTTTAACTTCGGCTTTTTGGCATATGGCCCGAACCAAATGCTGGCAGCCATCGAGACAGGCATGGTGGGCCGGGTGGTGGACACCACTCCCCGGCGTGTCTACTACGTAGCCATTCCGCATCATGTGTGGCGGGCGGCGGGACGGGTTGGCTGGATCCATCATGTACCGCGCTACGTGCTGGCCCCTGACGGAACGCCGCAACGGGCAGGGTATTTCGGGGGCAGTAAACCCCTGGCCCGGCAGCTCGAGGTGCGGTTGAACAAGTCGGCCATATGGCGAAAACTCATGGTTCGCGATTCTCCTATTACCGACGACGACATACGCCTCTATTTAGCGGTGATTCGCCGCTCACAGGAACTGATAACAACCCAATACCCCGGTATTGAGTTTCGCATCCTCTTATGGCCGGGTCAGGTCGGCAGTGCCGCGCAGCGATCCACTTACGAGAAGATCCGGGACGGATTTCTCCGGATAGGCATCCCGGTCGACTTGGTGGAGGATATTCTGCCCGGCTACAATACCGACCCGGAAAAGTTCCAATTGAGTTCCGTAGACACCCACCCGAACGCACTGGCGAACCGCCTGCTGGCCCAATACGTAGTAAGCACCCTCCCACACCAACATTAGGCCATTTTTACACCATCGACACATGCTTGAACGGATCTGCCGCAATCTGGAGGTAGAAGCGGTATTTGACGATTGTCGTGGAGAAATCATTCTGCCGGAGTGTGGACAGTTGGAGCGGAAAGCAGACAATTATCACGCCGGCCATATCTTTATCCAAGGCTATGGCAGGGATACCGTGCTTCAGGTCCGAACGAGTCTGCGCCGTTGGCAACTCGATCGTCTCGAGACGATCTACCTTTACCTGCCGCTGCTTCAAGCAAGTACTGCCGGCCTTTGTGCCTCCTTTGAAGAAATGGGTTTCTTTTTTTCCGGGCTCAGGCATGGTCGAAGGGGGGAAGACTGGCTGGTGCTCCAGTACCTTAATAACCAGCGCTATGAATACGGGCTGCTAAAGACCGCAACCAGCTTTGGCCGGGAAATGATAGACTATGTGCGGGAGCGTGATCCTGTCCACAATTTCTAAGCCCCGGCCCGCACCCGACCTCGGATCCGCAGGACCCTGTCCAAGGGATACTCGATGATCGAGATAGTGCTCATCATATTTTTCCTTTTTCAAGGGCTGACCCCTTTCTTTCTACCGAAAATTCAGCAGCACGCGCGATCCATACTTCTGGACCAGAAGTCCTGCAGTTATCATAACCAGTCCTGCTATAGTCGAGCAGCCGATCGGCTCTCCCACCAGGTAATGTATGAACATTAGCGACAAAAAGGGCGCGGCGAAAATCAACCCTGCCACCTTCGCCGTACTTTCCGAATACCTCAAGGCCAGCAGCC
Organism: Syntrophobacteraceae bacterium; assembly: GCA_049512295.1. Lineage (GTDB taxonomy): Bacteria > Desulfobacterota > Syntrophobacteria > Syntrophobacterales > Syntrophobacteraceae > SbD1. The sequence continues at coordinate 1,924 of JBEKXG010000095.1, read as the reverse complement.
AAAACACGTAGGTTATGCTCATCTCGAATGCGCCAACGTAAGCTGCCCCCAGTATCCCACGCATTGCAGGCATACGGAACGGGTGGAAAAATCCATAATACAGGACTGCCGGGAGGATGCTGAAAGCAAAGCTCATGAAGAGGCACAGAATGGGTTGCCTGGAATCACTCGTGCTGTAAATCCAGTAGAGCGCCCAAATTAGGGTGCTGCCAAGCGCCAGCGCGACCCCGGCAGGCTCCGATATATGAAATCCAGCGATATGGCCGCGGGTGGAAATGATCAGAACGCCGGAGTAGCTCAGGAGCAAGCCGATAAAATCGGCAGTGACGATTCTCTGCCCGAGAAGAGGAATGGAAAGCAGCGCAAGAGTGATTGCCCAGGTATAGTTCAACGGCTGGGCCTCCTGAGCCGGGAGTAGTTGGTAGGCCATGAAAAGAATCAAGTAATATAGAAACGGGTTCAGAATACCTAGTAAGAAGGAGCGCAGGTACTCTTTTCGAGTGCAGCGGAATACCTGTCCGAATCCGCGGCCGAAAATGAGGATTATTGCCAAAATCATGGTCGAGAAAGCGTCGGAAATGACGACAAGTTCTACATTATCGAGATATCGCAGGGATAATTTGAAAGCCGAAGCCACTGTGGACCACAACAGAACCGCCGTCAAGCCGTAAAAGTATGCCTTCTTTTGGTTAGTCATCCTTCGGATGCTATCGCACCGGTCCGGAGAAATAAAGGGTGATTCGGGGGGATGGACTCAGAAGACGGTCCGGATAGGCTAATGCTCACACATGATCCGGGAACGAATATACTTTAGACGACACCCTCCCGATCGAGGAAGAGGTATCCTGATTTTGGAATGCTTCCGGCTTCATTCCGATGGAAATGATACCAAAACCATACCTGGACAAGCTTCACCGTGGACAGGCCGGAAGCACTCTATGCGCTTCGGGGTTATGCGCTTTGTATGCGCTTTGGGGTCGGACCAAGCTGATACCTCGACCCTCAAAGGTAAATATTCAAAAAGTACGCATTATTAGTGCTTAGAAGCACATCTTCGGCCTCATGCCGGCCCACTCGCTACTGAGGGCGGCCGCTAGCGCGTGAAAGCCCTTTGCGATCTATTCGACGCCATGCGGACCGCCGAAGCCAATGTGCCCGCCAGGCAGATGAAGGGTAAGCAAAGAATGGCAGCAGACAAAAGTCAAGACTCATCGTGATTTGAGCGCTTTTTTCCGTCACGAAGGAGGGGAGCGCAGCGGGGTGAAGGACACGAAAAAAAGCCAAAAATTGCTGTGGAGTTCCCGGCGTAAAGGTGCGGGCCGGACTCGAAGAGAGCGAAGGCCACGAAGGGCAACACTATGGTGGATGAAAAGCACCATCGAGCCGCTTTGACGGCCCGCCGGATGTGGCGTAATTCTTGCTCCTGATACCGGACGTTGTTATAATACAGCACTTGGATTCTCTCCACCCCGGACTTGAGACTCTCGCTGTAGGCCTATGATCCCCACTTGACGACGGGGGTTCCTCCGGGCTTTTTTTCCTGCGATTTTCTGAAGCGGTTTGAGAAGAGAATAACTAACGGAAACCCGACAACAGCCTCTCAGTGAAAGGATTCATCCATGATACCGAGGGGATCAGGTTTTTTCCTTTCAGCGTTTTGCGCGGCCGTTCTGATTTCGGCGATTCTTGCAGGCTGCGGGACGGACCGGCAGGGCGCCGATTCAGGGTCCCCGGCCCCCGGCGTCTCCGATTCGGAAATACTGATCGGCTCCTCCTGCCCGCTGTCCGGCCATGCATCTTTTTTGGGAACGCAGACCATTCACGGCCTTCAAGCCTTTATCAGTCACGTGAACGACCAGGGCGGCATAAACGGGCGCCGCATTCGGCTCATCGCATACGACGACGCCTATGATCCCGCCCAGTG
>JBEKXG010000094.1:0-10901 GCA_049512295.1 Syntrophobacteraceae bacterium | reverse complement strand
CCAAGGCTTTGGTATTGTGTTTCTGAATACGCTGGAATTTTGCAAACAGGGACCGGACCCATTCCAGCCCTTGCTCGGCAGCAGGCTTGTGTCGTTTTACCGAGATGAACGGCAGCCGCATATTACTGCACCTGTTCCATTTCGCTACACACCCGCAGAGAGATATTGAACTAACGGTACTGCTTCGAATTGGCGCAACGGCTCGGAGTTAAGCTCAATACCGTTCACTTCAGGCGGAAGTTTCTCGCGCGAAGCCGCGAAGGAAAGACCTTTGACAGGACTAACAGGATTAACAGGAGAAAAAGAGAGTACCGACATACATCCGCAGCGACAAATCCCCCCTGACATAGATGGGGCAATAGCTTTCCGGGGGCGTTGTTTTCTCAACATTCCATAATCCTGTTAATCCTGTCAAATTTTCTTCGCGTGAAACTTCTCAAGTAAACAGCATTGGAGTTACGCCGATCCCGCACTGCGATTTTCCACCAGCCGCCGGACGGTATCGAGAATATCGCTCAATTTGAACGGCTTGGCCACAAAATCGAAGGCCCCCTTTCGGAATGACTCCTTGGCGGTATCCGAGGTAGCAAACCCCGTTATGACTACGACGCCGGTATCGGGCGCAATCTCTTTGATCCGCGCCAGGAAATGCATTCCGTCGATTCCTTTCATCTTCAGGTCGGTAATGACAATATCGAACTTCTTTTCCTCGATCCTGGCCATGGCTGAAGCGCTGTCGGTAAAAGTCTCCACCTCGTAGCCCGCTTTTTGGAAAGCCGGTCTCAGCCGCTTGCACACTATAGGCTCATCGTCCAGGATGAGAATCTGCGTCTTTTGGGCGCAGTTCGCACATGGGGGCATCATCGCTCACCTCCGTAAGAATCTGAATCCTCTGCATAAAATCGGCTAAATGAAGGTCGATCCGCTCATCGCTGATCATGCTGATATCGAGTTGGCGCGTGTAGCCTATCAGGCCGCCCAGGACCTTCATCCTGCCGACCATCCGCTCTTTGGACATTTTCTTAAGCCTGCCTACGATCAAATCTCCATGTACTTCGACCCGGAAATCGAAGCACTCCATTATTTGGGCAATAAACCTGGCCCTGCGCGAGCGGCGCTGGAGATTGGAAACACCCCCCAGAAACCGGAAATAAATATAGTTATCGTTCAGAACGTCTCCAATGTAAGCGTCCAGGATGTTGAAGTGATAGCCAAGTCTGAGGTGGAGATTCATGTAATGATTCGATATCACAGCCAGGTTGCGGCCGACATCCTCGGGGCCGGCCAGCGATGAACTGAAAGTCCGGGTGAAGCTCGACATTAAACTGCCCAAGTCCACGGCAACAGGCGTGGTTTCCCACATGCCGCTTTCCGAAAGTCCCTGCAGGAGCGCTTTCATTGGCGTGGATTCAATTTGATCGAGAGTCACAGACCGGCCCTCAGGAGGCGCACTCGTGCCCTTATCGATGTCAATTATTACCAGGCCGAGGGGAATGACGTAGTTCAGCCGTTTCGGCGTCCTGTCGTGATGTCTTTGATAGTTTTCGCTCAGATCTATGAGTTTCTCCACCGCTTTTTCATGAACGAACCGGGTGATGTCATGAAAGGTTTGGCAACGGGCCGGTTTGAAATACTCGCTGTGCGGGTCGACCAGGTTAAGGGGGTTTATTTTCTTTAGGATCCTTCTGAGCATGCGGTACTCATATGATTCCTCGAACACCTCTTCCTGGGTGATCTCAAATTGGGCCAGCTCCTTGACCGTTCCTTCATAAACCACGTTCTGGATAGCGTCCAGGGTCACCTCATCGCCCGTCTTGAGAACTTTCGTGGCCACCCCCGTATCCACCACGGTAGGGACCCGGTATTCGCGCGCCAGGGTGGCCATATGCCCGGTAGCCGAACCTACGTCAGTGAGTATGCCCCTGGCCTTGCGCATGATACGCGAGTATTTGGGAGAAGTGTAGCGAGCCACCAGAATCGCCCCGTAGGGAAAATCCTTCAGGTCGTCATCCCCATGCGCCACATAGACCATTCCGGATGCCACACCTCCCTGCACAACGGTGCCCTTGCCCGAGAAAAGCACCTGCGCCGACAGGGTTGCGTGGTCGATATAGAGCCGATGGCGCTCGGGTTGGTTCGGCCGAACGTTAAGAGGCCTCGACTGCAGGATATAGAGATCGCCTTTGCCGTCAAAGGCCCATTCGACGTCCTGGGGACGTCTGTAGTATCTTTCGATCATTATGGCCGCCCGGGCGAGCCTCTGGATATATTCGGCCGAAAGACACGGCCTGTCCTGCAGATCCTGAGCAACGTCAACCCAGGCTGTGCCGCCGTTGCGGTTCATGATCATTTTGGTTACCTTGTGCCCTAGCTCGGTCGACAGGACGCGGTGGGGGGGCAGTCTGTCGAGGACGAAGGTATCCGATTCCGCGAGGCCTCCCACAACCGCCGGCCCAAGGCCCCAGGCGGCGCTTATCACCATGGCTTCCTGTTCCAGCGGAAGCGGCGCGTAAGTATACATCGCGCCGCTGACTTCGCCCTCCACCATCAACTGGCACCCGACCGCCATGGCCGTCTCACATTCCCGGAAGCCTCTATGCAGCCTGTATCGCCAGGCTTCAGGCGTGTAGGCCCCGGCTATCACCCGCCGGTAGGCTTCCAGAATGCCCTTCCTCGGGACATTGAGCACGCTCTCATACTGTCCGGCAAAACTGAAGTCGCTGTCCTCACCCCAGGCGCTGCTCCTTACGGCAAAGCTGCACGGCTCACCCCGACGCCCGGGGCAGAGGATATCCAGCATGGCGTTTATATTCGAAACCACATGCCGAGGAATGGCCCCCTTGAAAATGCGCCGGCGCACGTCATTGCACATGGCTTCGAACGCGGTCTCGTCCTTTACGTCCACCGTGGCAAGACAATGCTCGATATGCCCGGGCAGACCGTTGGCTTCCATGAAATCGAAAAATGCCCTGGTTGTGATGACAAAACCTTCCATGGTGGGCAGCCCCAGCGTATTGCGTATGTCCCCGAGGTTGGCGAACTTGTTGCCCACCTCCTCATTGAGGTCGCCGTTGAGTTCGTCGAGCAGTACCGCAGGCCTGGTCATGGGGAAGGCGCACCTGCCGGCCAGTCCCTCCTGAATATCGTGTTGAATTCGTTCAAAGGCGATAAACAGATCTACGTTCTCGTTCCGGGTCATGACGCACAAGTCTGAAATGAGCTTGAAAACGTGATCGCCGATTTTCTCGCTGATGTCTAAAACATACTGGCTGTCGAATACGTACTCGCCCCCGAGCTTGTCACCCATGTCACCCATGAGTTCCAGAATAAGGTTGTTGCGCTCCAGGATGCTCCTGAATTTCTTGAAGAGCACCGAGAATGGAAGTGTAGGTCTCGAAGGCGACCAGAAGGCGAAAAACTTCTTCAGACCTTGAATGACATCCATTCAACCCACCTCGCGGAGCGTGGAGTTTATTTTCTGCTCACTATTCACTAATTTCTCATTACTAATTATTAATGGCTCCCCCTGCTCTGAAAAACCAGTCCGATGACAAGACCGGCGAGCAGAGCGATGATCGTCGCGAGAATGCCGTAAAGGGCCGAGTGTCCGAAGGCGAGTCCGGCGAGCAGAGCGGGGAAACCCACCAGATGGACCGCAACCGGCTGTTGAGTCCGGGCGATGACCTCCCCGTTCCTTACCACATCGAGCTCGACCTCATAGTCGCCGGGAGTCAGGCGAGAGGGGACCGGGACCTCTGCCCGAAAGGTTTTTTGGCCTTCAGGCGCATTGACATAGGAGATGTTTCCTAACATCTCCCGGTACAGTCCTTCCTTTTGTTTCAATTTGAGAAATTCCTCGAAAGCGTTTTCGTGCCCGCTGCCGTTGGCTTCTATCCGGATGGAGTTCTTAAGGCCGGAGAGCCTCAATACCCTGATCGAGGTCCCTCCATCGGCTTCAAGGCGGTCGAAATCGACGGCCGATGAGACCAGACACACACTGGGCGCCCCCTTGAAGGTGATTGCATCGAGGTTCATCCACATGACGCCCCCCACTTTGCCCCTCTCCTTCATGTGCACATCACAGGAGGTTCCCATGAACCGGACGATGGCTTCGCTGTCCGAGGGAACCGATCCCGTTGCGGTAATAGTGGTGCCGTTGTAAAGCGCGCCAATCTCGATGACCCGCGGCTCCGCCGTCATCCGGGCAACGTCCTGCGCCGAAGCGGTGGAGACTGTAAACAGGCATACGGCCGCAAAGAGTATAAAGTATCCGATCTTCATTTGTTAATGTCCTCCCACATAAGCCAGGAGCACTTCGGGCCGGGCAAGGAGTTCATAGAGCATCTTGAACATTACCACGAGCACCAGTGAGGCCAGCAGTATCTTGAGTTGGTCCCCGCGCAGTTTCTTGCCCAGCTTGGCCCCGAGTTGAGCGCCTATGGACGATCCAATGAGCAGAACCAGCGCCAGGATAAAATCCACCGTGTGGTTCTCCCACGCCTGCATGATTGTAACATTCATACAGGTGAAAAGAATCTGGAACAGGCTTGTTCCCACGACGACGTGCATGGGCATGCGCAGCATGTAAACCATTACCGGAACCATGATGAAACCGCCGCCCACTCCCATTATCGCCGCCAGGATTCCGACAAGCGTCCCAAGGAAGAGCGGCATCAGCACAGAAAGCCGCACACCGGATCGCTTGAAGTCCATCTGCCAGGGCAGTATTTTTTCCAAACGTGCGTAGAACGATTCCGTTTTGACTTCGGGCGCGACGATATGTTTTTGGGCCTTGCGCATCGACTGAAGACTCTCGGCGAACATGTAGCTCCCGATGATTCCGAGCATGAGCACATAGGTGAGGTTGATGAGGAAATCGGCATTGCCGAGCTGCCGAAGAACCTTGATGATCTGAACTCCCACCGTTCCCCCGACGACCCCGCCGGCCAGGAGCAACAGGCCCATTTTGATGTCAACGTTACCGAGACGTAAATGCGCAAGGGTGCCGGATGTCGAGGCCCCGACGATCTGGTTGGAATCCGAAGCCGCCGCCACAGTCGGTGGAATGCCGAACATTATTAGAAGCGGCGTCATAAGGAACCCGCCGCCAACCCCGAAGATGCCGGACAGCAGGCCGACCCCGCCCCCTAAGCCCAGAATAACGAGCATGTTGACGCTGTTCCCGGCAATTGGAAGATACAGATGCAGTGGAATGCTCATGACTGTTGATCTCTCCTGTGCTGAAGATTTTGCGTTTTGCGGGGGCTTACCATCTCGACCCGACACGCGATACGATGTTGAATTTTACGAATTTGCGCCAGGTCCCGTTCCGAACGAGGGTTTCCCTCATCGGGAGACTCGACTATCACCAGCGTTATCCGGTTCTGTTCGACGAACCGGATGACTTCTTCCTCATAGTTGCCTTCCGAAATGAAATATTCGACTCGAGATCCCTCCGACTTGGCAATTTCGATAAGAAGTTCCAGACGTTCCCGGGTTCCGCCCGTTGCGTTATGCTCCTCGATGCCGGCGCCCTTCGAGGAAGGCGGGAGCACCAGCAGGACATAGAGCTTCGCCTCTATCCTCCTGGCCAGCGAAATCGCCCTTGACCACGCGTCCCAGGAACCGCTCCGGAAGTTCATGCTCACTAGTATCCGTTCCATGTCATGTCGTTCCTCTTTGCGCCAGGTCCCTTCAGCAACCAGTGTGCCAAACCGGCAAGAGCGGGTAATGTTACGGGTTTCCTTGAAGTGACGGGTGTCTTATAATGAGCAGCGGGCGCATGGCCGTTTCAAAATGAAATAACAAGCCCAGTGAGAGTGGATTCGCATTTCATTTTGGAACAGCCCCCCGGCGTCTACCGCCGCCGCTCATGCAGGGAGAAGGTTATGAGGACGCACGGTCCCTTTTGGCATCGTCCACGCATTCTGGGCAATCCGTTCTTGAGGTGGCTCTTCGGATCCATAAAAGGGCAGATATTTATCGTCTTTGCGGTAACTTTCATCTCCGTCAGCGCCCTGACGCTGCTCAACATTTGGAATCTCTCGACTTTAAAGGGCCGTCTTCTCCTGGGAGACCGCTACTATGACCTTCTTAACAACATGCTCGAAATGCGCCGGTTCGAAAAAAATTATCTTTTTTACAATGACGTGGCCAGCATCCAGGAAGGAAGATATTACCTCCAGTGGGTCAACTCCCTTGTGTCGGATCTCTCCGGAGACATCATAAGGATTACGGACCTGAAGACGTTCGAAAAGTTCCGCGGGGTCCTGGGCGACTACGAACGGGTGCTCAGTGTCTATGAGACCGAGGGCAGAGCCGCTGCCGACCCGGTGCAGATACGCCGCCTGGGCAAGGAACTGACCGATTTTGCCGATAGGTTCCTCAGGATAAAACAGGAAAGAATCGGCAAGGCCATCGTGAAGGTCTCGATCCTTCCGGCCGCTTTTCTCGGGATTTTCCTCCTGCTAATGCTGTTAGTGATCCGGCTGGTGTCCCTCGGGTTGCTCCGTCCTTTGAGTGTGCTTCAAACAACTATCCAGGACGTGGCCAAAGGCAACTACACCCCCACCTCCTATGACGGATTGCAGACCGACGAGATTCATGGCCTGATAGGGGCCTTCAACCGAATGGCCCAGGAACTCGAAGCCAATCAGGAGCACCTGCTGCAGGCCAGGAAGATCGCCGCGCTCGGCACGTTCACGGCAGGCGTCGCTCATGAACTCAACAATCCTCTCAATAACATTTCTCTAACCGCTGAGACCTACCTCGAGGAATACGCCGACCGGATGGATGCCGAGGCCAAGGAACTCATCCACGATGTCCTCACGCAATCGGAGAGGGCATCCGAGATTGTCAAAAACCTCCTTGACTTCTCGCGTACAGAACGTCCGGCGCGCTCCAGCATCGCGGCCAGTGAAATCGTGCGCAGTACCGTTGCCCTCGTGAAAAATCAGATTATGCTCGCAGGGATTACTCTTGAAGTCCAAATCCCCGAGGATCTCCCGCCTGTTCGAGGAAGCATAAGGGGTTTGCAGCAGGTATTTATGAACCTGCTGCTGAACGCCATACAGGCCATGCCGGGCGGGGGGGCCATAACCATAAGTGTGGCGGCCGAGCTGCCGGACTTCGTCCGTTTCGATATCGAGGATACCGGGGTTGGAATGAAACCTGAGGCGCTTGAACATATCTTCGAGCCTTTTTTCACCACCAAGAGTGTGGGCCACGGAACAGGTTTGGGCCTGGCCGTGTCCTATTCAATCGTAAAAAGGCACGGAGGGCGGATCGAGGTGAAAAGCGAAATCGGCGCGGGGACTGTTTTCAAGATATTTCTGCCGGTTGCCCGCGCAGAGGATAAGGCGGCCGATCGGGACTCAGAGAGACGCTAATATGGGGCGGGCACGGATAGCAATAGTTGACGATGAGGTCGCTGTCTGCCGCCGCCTGAGCCAGGCCCTTTCCAGGGACGGCTACGAGGTGGAGGCGTTTACGACTGGACACTCATTTTTGGACCGCATGCAGGTGGATCCCTTCGACGTCGTATTCTGCGATTTGAGGCTTCAGGATACCGGCGGCATGGATGTTCTTGCCCGGAGCAAGGCCATCCGGAGCGAAACAGAGGTGATCATCATCACCGGTTATGCAAGCATCGACAGCGCCATCGCGGCCATCAAAGAGGGCGCGTATCACTATGCGACAAAGCCTCTGAAACTCAATGAAATAAGGGTGCTGGCCAGGGGGGCGCTCGACAGGATCGGCATGCGCCAGGAAAACCAGCGTCTGCGCGAAGCCCTGAAGTGCTCGGGCGGCATGACCACGATGGTAGGCAACAGTCCGGCCATCAAAGAGCTTTTCTCGATGGTTCAAAAAATCGCCCCGGTGGACTGCAACATTTTGCTGCAAGGCGCGAGCGGCACCGGTAAAGCCCTGGTTGCCAAGGCAATACACCAGCTCAGCCCCAGGAAGGATCATCCTTTCGTCAGTTTCAACTGCGGCGGATTCACCGAGGAACTCATCAGCAGCGAACTTTTCGGCTACGAAAAGGGAGCGTTCACCGGGGCCGCCGCGACCAAGATCGGTTTGCTTGAATCTGCATCGGGAGGAACAGTCTTCCTGGACGAAGTCGGCGAGATGCCCGCCACCATGCAGGTAAAGCTGCTCCATGTCATACAGGAGAGGCGTATCCTGCGCGTTGGAAGCACCCGCCCGATCGATCTGGACATCCGCATCATCGCCGCAACCAACAGGGACCTGAAACACGAGGTCGCACAGGCAAACTTCCGCGAGGACCTTTTCTACCGCCTGAACGTCGTGAACATACACTTGCCGGCGCTGAGCGAGCGTCGCGATGACATACCTCTTCTCGTCAGTCATTTCATCGAAAAGTACAGCCTGGCTTTCCGGAAGAAAGTCGCGGCCATACAGCCCCAGGCCCTTCAGATCCTGGTTAGCTATACCTTTCCCGGAAATATAAGAGAGCTGGAGAACATCATAGAACGGGCGGTCGCCCTTACCGACTGCGATCAGATACGGCCCCAGGACTTGCCACAGGACATTCAGCATCTCGAGTTCGACACTATCGAGGGCGAGGGCCTGCTGCCGCTCGATGAACTCGAGAAACGTTATATTGCCAAGGTCCTGGAGAGAACCGGCTACAACAAAGGCCTCACGGCCCAAGTCCTCAACATCCCCCGAACCACCCTCTGGCGAAAACTCAAGGAATACAAACTCGCATAACCGCAGAAGGGTGATAGGAACCAGATGCCCAGTCTGTTTTCTTGTAATTTTAAAACACCCTTTTAAACGGGGAAATTCCGATATTATGGTTTGACCTGACCTCAAGGCGCTTGGGCAAGGTCGACCAAGAGGACGTACAGCTCTCCTGATCCATGAGAAAGCGGGCTACGAGATACTCGGCATTTCCGTATCATTTTTTCTGTCAATGTCAGTCCGGTCAGACTCGAGGATCTGCAAGATACCGAAAAATATTGAATTCAATCAGCGATCGGCATAAATTATCATAGAGATCAGTTTGCGCGTCTGGCGTTTCCATGTCGCTCGTGTCAAATGATGCCGATATACTTTGGGCTGACCTGCATTGTTTCGCATATTTGCATCGATAACGTGTGTAAGCTGTAAGGCAGAATAATAAATACACCATTCTCAACCAAAGTCCCATGTTAGGAAGGAACACCCCATGAAGACCCTGAAGTGTATCCTGGCAGCGGCGGTTCTATTATCGTTACATGGACTTTGCTTCGCCGGCGCTACGGTCTTGGCCCCGGTTCAGAGTCCCTCTCCCGAGTGCAAAGCCCCCAAGATCATAGTGATTGCAGACGGGACCACCGATATTCCGGGCAAGCATGGTGTCAAGTTCAGCAACCTGGCAGCGGCCTTCAACAGCGATTCAAATGTTGCCTTCGTCGTCATCGATCCCGTCACTCAGAATCTCACCGGCATCTACCTTTTTCACGGGAAAAAGATTGTGACCGTCGCCGATATGGACACTTTCGTCCCGGGTTCGAGGGAAAAGTTCACCGACCTCAATTCCCCCACGATCGGCGGGAGCAACGTGGCGTTCACCGGCAAATCCGCTTCAGTCGAGGGGATATATCTCTACAACGGAAAGAAGATCCTGACCGTCGTAGACACTAATACCAAGATCCCGGGTTCGGGGGATAAGTTCATCAAGCCCGACTATCCCGCGATCAACAACGACGGGAAGGTGGTCTTCTGCGAGGTGGATCCCGTAAGCTACAACCCGATCGGGGTCTATCTCTACAACGGAAAGAAGATCGTAACAATCGCCGACAAGAACACCGCTGTTCCGAAGACCGCCGAGACCTTCGAAGGCGTGTCTTATCCGAGCATCAATGGAGACTATGTGGCCTTCCCGGGAAACTCGGCAACGACCAACGGCATTTACGTCTTTAACGGGAAGAAGCTTCTTGCGGCAGTGGATTCAAACACCAGGGTCCCGGGATCTCAGGATAAATTTGGGGGCTTCTCCTTCTACGGACAGGAACCGGTCGCCGGAAACGTGGCATTCATAGGGTATGGCGCCGCATCGGAAGGAGTTTATCTTTACAGGAACGAAGTCAGGAAGGTCGTTAAAGTAGCCGACACCAACACCACCATTCCGGGATCGCGGGCCAAGTTCATAGATTTCGATTCCCCGTTGGCGAGCGGGGATTATGTGGTCTTCACCGCAAAGGACAAATCATACGATACGACAGGAATCTACTTTTTCGACGGCAGGAGGCTCAAAATCGTCGCTGACACGAAAACAAACATCCCTGGCACCAGTATCAAGTTCTCCCAGATGTCATTAGCCCAGATCAGCGGTGAGAACGTGGCGTTCTTTACTGTCGACGCCCATTTCAATGTAACAGGCATCTACCTTTTCAGGAGCAGAAACTCATACGAGGGGCGTGACCTCTTCACCGTTGCCGATCTCAACACGATCGTCCCGGGTTCCAGGGATAAGTATACCGTGCTGAGCTTCCCCTCAATAGACGACACAAGAGTGGTGTTCACCGGGGGAGCGGTCGGAATGGACGGCGTCTACCTCTACACGCAACAATACTGATCGGGTGGGCCGGAAGGCCCCCGCCCGGTGCTCCGATGCCTGAACCTCGGATCATGGAGCGTCCCTTCACTTCTCCGCTTTGTTCAAATCCTCGTCCGTGTCCCGGCTAAAGTCACAGGTAAGATAATCGAGACTGAGAGGCAAGGCCAATTCCACGCGGGACAATATTTGCACGCCAGCTCGCACCTTACGTGGTACGCACGACAGCAGATGCCCACCACGCTGCAAGTCTTCAGACAGGAAGTGAAGGTGTAAACCCGGTACGTTCAGCGAACCCAGAAACGCCGGAGTATAAAAGCCTGCCAATGTGCCG
>JBEKXG010000093.1:0-10914 GCA_049512295.1 Syntrophobacteraceae bacterium | reverse complement strand
AACGATGTCCTGGTCGGGAGCGCTTTGCTGGAGGTTAATGTATCTTAGCAAGTGTTCCTTTGCCTTGTCGACATTGCCGAGCCCAAAATGCGCCTCTCCGATAAAGCGGAAAACGTCGGGTTTTTTTATGTAATAGTCAGGTTTCTGAGCGATGCAGTTGTTTAGCATTTCCAGGGCTTCTTTGTTCGCCCCCAGAATCAGGAAGACCTTGCCAAGTTCGAAGTAAGCCGCCGCCTTGTCATCGCTTTGCGCCGCTCCACGCAATGCCCAACGAAACGCCTCCATCGCTTCCAGGTAAGCCTGCTTTCTGTTGTAGATATCGCCGATGCCGACCCAGCAGCGCGATGCGACGGGGTGGTCCGGCCATTCGGAAGTTACCTGTCTGAACAGTTTGTCGGCTTTCGCGTAGTTTCCCATGGTGGATTGAGCCAGCGCTGTCCTGTAGATTGCCGGCGGGGCCTGTGAAGACCGGGGGCCGGCTTTCAGCGCCTCTTCGTATGCTTCGATTATTTCAGGGCCGCAATATATGAGATTTCGGGAACAGCTTTCGAATTTTTCGTTCGCGCTCGCGTAAAGGGCAAGAGTGCTCTGGTCGGTTTCGGCAAAGGATTGGGATTTCGAGGCAGACCCCGCGGGGCGTGTAGACTCGCCGTCTTTTGCCGACTGGGCATTGGCGACGGCGTTTCTGATCTGTTGCGAGACTTTGGACCCGAATAGTTCTGAGGTCTCGACCTTTTTTACTTCAATTGACGGTATTTTTCCCCCGGACTTTTCAGTGGAGTCTGGTTTTGATTCGGGGTTAGCGGCTGTTTTGGGTTGGGATGAAGCCCCTCCGGTCTTTCCGGAAGGGGTCAGCTCCAGCGTCAAAGTGTATTTCCCGTTTTTCCCCGGCCGCACCTTCGAAGAGACCGAAGCGTTGCTGTCCCGGAAAAGGACTTCAAAAAAACCGCTCTCACGCCTGAATTTCACCGCACTGGCAGCGGCTTTCGTGTTTTCGATTACTCTATCGGGGAATTTTGCAGTGATCTGCGTAAAGAAAACGGAAATCCCATCGGCGGAAGCGGGACCTATCTCTTTTGGCCTGGCGCCTTCGGCGTCAAAAATCAGACATGTCCGATTTCCTTTAACGGAAACGCGCAGCTTGGTTATCCTGGTTTGGTGGCTGCCCTGTTCTGCGGCCTCACAGCAGGGTAGAGCAAAGCCCGCGATCATACACGTTGCGAATACGAGGCCCAAGAGGGTTTTCAGTTTACACATGCCAATGCCGCCATTATGCAGTTATCCGAAGATGGTGCATTCCGCCGGCGAATATTGAGCAAGGGATGTGCCAATCCGGGACTGGACTAAGGCCTACCTGCCGTATCAGACTTTGATCGCCTCGTAGGTTCTGAGCGGCGGTATATTCCTGAGTTCGTATTTTGAGTGCACAACGGGGAAATACTGCTGGAGGTGGACCTTCAGGTGATTGTTGGTTTGAAAACATGTCTGGTAGACGAGGAATTTTCCGCCTTTTTTCAGCGCTCGGTGAGTGTTATACAAAATCTTGTGCTTGAGTTCGGGGTCGAGGAAGGAAAAAGGAATCCCTGAGATTATGTAATCGGCCTCCGATTCTTTGCACATCCTCAGGGTCTGGAGCACGTTCTCGGCGCTGTCTTGTACCAGAACCACCCTTGGGTCGCTGATGTTTTTCTTGAGAATCGAATTGAAATTCCTGTTTCTCTCGATGAGAATCAGCCGGGAGTCTTCTCCCATTTGCTGCAGCAGGTATTTTGAAAAGACGCCTGTTCCAGGGCCATATTCCACGATCAGGCTGTTTTGGCTGAAATCTATCTTGCTGCAGACCTTCTTTACGCCTACGGACGAAGTGGGCGTAATCGAAGCGACATTTCTGTCCTTTATAAAATTCACTATGTAAACAAGAGTATCCATCTGGCAACTCCTAAGCGTCTGTTTTTACTCGACAAAGCACTAAAAAGGGGGACCATGGCGGGCAAAGAAGAGGTAGTTTTTTCATTTTTCTCCTTTATTCCACGACTTTAGTCCCGTCCGGCATATTGAGCAAAATTCATTTAGGTCTATTTTACACCAGATCGTGTCTGTTTTTCCGGTATTTTGCCTGGTGTCCCCTAATTCGAATATTATCGTCGGAATACGGACTCTCCCCCCCTTTCTTTCCGAAAAGGATGGCGGCACTTATATCAGTTATCCGCTTATTAGGAAACCGAATAACACATCAAGTTGAATTTTGATGTACAGCCGGTGATTCGGTGCGCTCGACCTCGAGTCTTCGCGATGGTATAAGGAGAAGGAAAAATCGATCCGGCCGTTCTCAGAAAATGGGTTCGGGACCTATCTGCGCTTAGCCGATGGATCGTCATAGGCAGCCGGGCGTGGGGAAAAAAGCGCTTAACCCAACCCTGCGCTTTGCGAAAATCCGTGTAGAGGCCCATATGGGACAGGACCGCCTCATCCGACCGCGCTGGAAGATACTGAACGACCGCACCCCGGCAACGGTTTCGGATGTAATAGACATCATTTTGCAAAACCGCAAGATGGACCGCCGCGCCATGTGTGGAGAACTGAAGGATCTCGCCGAGCACCTGTGCATCCGCGGCATGGCCGAGGGCGCCGGTCTGCTGGCAAAGCACATGGCGGATCGAAACAAAATAGTGGTGGTTGCCGATTATGACTGTGACGGAATTACGTCTGCGGCGCAGGTGGCCCTCTTTCTCAAGGATATCGGTTATGAGAATTTCAGGGTTATAATTCCGTCTCGAGACGAGGGGTACGGCATACCGGAGCGTGCCATATCGGATAACCCCGATGCAAAAGTTTTTCTCGCGCTCGACTGCGGCACGCTC
Organism: Syntrophobacteraceae bacterium; assembly: GCA_049512295.1. Lineage (GTDB taxonomy): Bacteria > Desulfobacterota > Syntrophobacteria > Syntrophobacterales > Syntrophobacteraceae > SbD1. The sequence goes on along the minus strand of JBEKXG010000093.1, from coordinate 8,053 downwards.
GATCTGAAACCAATCCGGCTGGCCCTTTCCATGGGCGCCGACTGCATAGTGATCGATCATCATGAAGTCCCGGCAGGCGCCCCCGGATCGGGTTCCGGGCAGGCGCTGGCCCCGGCTTCGGTCCTCATAAATCCCAAGCACCCTGAATGCGGCTCGCCGTTCAAGGAATTCTGCGCGTCGGGCCTGACTTTTCTTTTTCTTGCCAGCCTGAGGCGGGCCATAGGAAACAGTTTCCCCCTTCCGGCGCTTGGCGGGAAATACCTTGCCCTTGCAGCAACCGGAACGGTAGCCGACCTTGTTCCACTTGTCTCTGCAAACCGGATTCTGGCGCGCAGCGGGCTGCGCAATCTCAACGCAAATGCCTGCGCCCCGCTCTCACACCTGGCCCTAACCGCCGGCCTGGCCGGAAAGGCCCTAACCGCCGGCCACATCGGCTTCTATCTGGGCCCGCGCATAAATGCCGCCGGGCGTATCTGCGAGGGGCAAATCGCATACGATCTGCTGACCTCCGACCAGCCGTCCAGGTTGATCCGGCTGGCGCGGGAGCTGAACAATCTGAATGCGAAAAGGCAGGCGCAGGAGGAAAAAATACTCGGGGATATCCGCACCCATCTGGCCGAACATCCTCCCGCCGGCAGGACGATCGTTCTGGGACATCCGGAGTGGCCGCCGGGGGTCGTGGGCATTGCCGCTTCCAGGGTCCAGCAAGACCTCTATTATGCTCCCGTAGTGATATTCGCAATAGACCCGGGGAAGGGGATCGCCAGGGGCTCGGCCAGGAGCATTCCGGGCTTCGACGTGCACCATGCGCTTTCAATGTGCGCCGAGTTGCTTGTCAAATGGGGAGGACACAAAGCGGCAGCCGGCTTGACAATCGCCGCAGACCGGATCGCAGAGTTCGCGTGCCGTTTCGAGGAAATTGCGCAGCAATATCCGGCCGAAACTTTCATCCTGCACGGGAAAGTGGATTTGGAATTACCTATGGCCCTGGTCGGACCCGAACTGGTCCAGGCTCTGGAGGAACTCGAACCTCACGGGATGGGTAACCCGGCCCCGCTTTTTGCCGTGCGCGGCGTCCGGTTCAATTTTTCAAGAATTTTCGGTAGAGAACAAAACCACCTTAAACTGGAGTTTGAAAACGGCCTGGAAGGAATCTGGTGGCGGGGGGCGCAACGCTTTGCCGGAATTTCGGACGACAAGAAGAGCTGCAATAATCCGGGGCAGGCTCTGGATATGGTTTTCCAGCTCGGCTGGAATGGCTTCCATAAAAAAACTATGCTCGAGATCAGGGATCTCGGAAGGCTCTTTTGAGGCCGCCGCGCAAAAGCATGCGAGAAGCGAGAAAATCTTTTTGGGCAGGATTAACAGAGCCTGCCCCGGACCCCATTCGGGGATTGACGAGATTAAAGGGAAAAGAATGGGAAAGGGGGGCTGGATACGATGTACGGCCCTGACAGAACAAATAATTCGCTGCGTTTAGGTGAGAATGCACCAGATATTGGGACGTAGTTCCCGGGATCGGGCATTACAGCCCGGGAATCATAGCCCGTTTTCCAATCCTGTAAATCCTGCTAATCCTGTCTACAAGAGGGGTCTTAAACAAAAGTATCACAAGAAAAGAAGAGGAGAGTCAGGAAAGGAGGAGGAGGACCTGACTCTCCAAGGGGGAAAGAAAGTATCTTTCCAAAATAATAATAACTCACCGGTCAAGAGTCAAAACCAAGGCGGAGTGGCGAATTACAGGGAATACGATGACGGTATGAAAGGGCCTTGAAGCATCCGGTTAAGGCTGCGCGGGACAAGTCCTAAAAACCATTTTGGAAAATTTCCGTCCGGAAAGGGTTTTTCAGGGTTTTCCCGTTCCTTTGACCCGCTCGACAATGCCTGAGGTGCTCAGGTTTTCGATCAGGGGCGCCAGAACTACCCGGCCTCCCCATCCCTCCACAAGCTTATGGCCCACTACGGCCTCCCGGGTGTAATCGGCTCCTTTCACGAGAACGCCAGGCCTCAACGCTTCTATGAGAGACAAAGGTGTGTCCTCTTCGAAGATGACCACCATATCCACGCAGCCAAGCGCTGCAAGCAGGGCTGCCCTGTCCTGCTGAGGCAATATCGGGCGATGCACGCCTTTGATGCGTCTTACCGAAGTGTCCGAGTTCAGGCCCACGACAAGCCGCTGTCCCTCGGCGGCGGCAGCGTGGAGGAGCCGAATATGGCCGGCGTGAAGGATATCGAAACATCCATTGGTGAATACTATGCTGTCTCCCATGGCCCTCCATGCATCGGCCAGAAATCTGGCTGAAGCGAGATCGCATATCTTTCTCTGCGTCCCGTTTTCGCCCTGCCTGAGGGCGAGGGCAAGTTCTTCGGCCCGGATGGGATTTGTTCCTACCTTCCCCACGACAATCCCTGCCGCGATATTGGCTAATCGGGCCGCTTGGGGCCAGCCCATCCCTGCCGCTATTGCGGCAGCCACAGTGGCGATTACGGTGTCGCCTGCGCCCGAAACATCGAAGACGTCGCGCGCCCGGGTCGGAATGACGACAGGGGGATCATTGCGGGTAAACAGCGCCATGCCTTTAGGTCCGCGTGTAACGAGGAGCCGGTCGATTTGAAGACGTTTTAGCAGTGCTCGCCCCGCATCCATAAGAGTTTCGTCGGAAATGATCTGTTTGCCGGTTATAAGTTCGATCTCCGCTGTGTTGGGGGTGATGCAGGTTGCTCCGTTGTATCTGGTCCAGTCCCTGCCTTTGGGGTCAACGAGGGTGGGCAGCAGCCTCTGTCGAGCGTGCCTGATGATGGTGGAACAGGAAGAGCTGTCAATGGTCCCCTTGCCATAGTCCGACAGGATAACGACACCGGCGTCCGCAATGAGGTCCAGCGCGAGGTCCAGCAGGGCCTTTGATTCCGGGGGATTGATCGTCCCGGTTTCTCCCTCGTCGAGCATCACCTATTACCAGTGCGGTAACTTTTTCAAAATCGCCAAGATCAAGGGGCGTCATTTGATTCTCCTTTCCATGAGCAATATCACAGTAAAACCCCGCCGTAAACCGGCCTGCGATTTTTGTTTCGTAAATGCAACGGAATCTCGGGTTACCAGCTTGTGTTGAGTCGGGCCAAACAAAAATGCGGGATGTCTTTAACCACTTTTCGGGGACCCTCGTGACGTATTTGTAACGAATACTTAAACTGTTCGTGTGAAATCGGTGCTATTGTCAAAGTTGTCTTACCGCTTACTTTCTACTTATGCACTTAGTGTTTTTCTTGGAAGCGCGGGTCCGGGAGCGATCATGAAAGAGAGCAAAAGGGCACCTTGCGATGATTGCAGGCAGGGAGTGAGTGTCTCCTCCCAGGAACTGGTGGAGTGTATCGTCCTTAGGGTGAGAGAAAAAAAGGAGAGTTACAGGCGCTACAACTTCGAGCGCTCGCAGGAAGAGGCTTTCGCAACCTTCTTCGACCTGGCCCAGGAATTCACGACGATCGAGAGCCTCTACCAGATTTGCGTTGCCGTCCCCAAAGAGTTCTTCGACCTGGACAGCAGGCTCTACATCATCGAACCAAAGCGCTCTCAACTGGAGCTGGTCTGCACCAGCAGGCGGGGGCTGCTCCGGCCCGATGAACGCAGCAGGCACAAGGCGCCGATAGTCGAAAACACCCTGGAGACCGACGAGTCATGGTTTTTCCCCATTCGAGGAAACCAGGCCCTTGATAATATGTTGCCGTTTCTCGGCCAAAACTCTATTCTCGGCGTCTTTGAAATTCATCCCAAAAATGAAGTCGATGAGCGCAAACAGTTCTTCTTGGAGAAATTCACCAACCGGATCGGATACAACCTCCACCAGAAGCTGCTGGTCCAGCAGAATATCGATCACATCAAGTTTATAAATCAGCTTGTATCCGACATCGAACACAATGTCATCACACCGAACATGTACTACAAACTCTTTCTGCTCCGGCTCAGGAAAATGATTGAAAACTACAATAAAATCGAAGAGGTGTCCCGAAAAATAGTTGAAGACTCGGCGGTTTGCGAAGCCGTGGGGCAGTCCCTGCAAAATGCTGCCGAAATCCTCCATGAAACCAACCGGGCACTCCAGGCCGAGCATTCCGCCCTCTCCAAACACTACGAGCACACCAGCCTGTTTCTGGAGACCCTTTTCCGCAAGGACCACTTCCGGAAAGGGACATACGTCCTCAAGAAACAGTCGTGTAATTTCCGCACCGAGATAGTGGAGCCTCTTTTCGAGCGCTACGCCGCCCAGTTCGAAAAGAAAGGGATAACGGTCGACGACCGGATGGAAAACGTTCCGGACGAACAGGTGACGCTTTTTGTCGATAAGGGATTGATATCCCAGGTGTTTGATAACTTTTTCTCGAATGCGATAAAATACACGGAGAAAAGAACAGACGAGTCGGGGCATCCCATAAAGTTTTTCTCTTTAAACCGGCAATTCATAAAGGACCTTTTTGGAGAAGATAAACCAGGGGTGCGGTTCAATTTTTTCACAACGGGCAAGCTGCTCACCCCCGAGGAATGTGAGCGGGTCTTCGAGGAGGGTTACCGCGCCGGCGGCAGGACTGAAAGCGGGACCGGGCACGGCCTTAATTTTGTAAAAAAAGTAGTCGAGATTCACGGCGGAATGGTGGGTTGCGAGCCGCAACCCCTGGGTAATTTGATCTATCTTATCCTGCCGTTCAAAGAATAGCGCCGCGTCGGGTGCGGGGTAAAGTGTCAGTGCATCCCCTTCACCTGGTTCCACCCCGACTTCGCGTTTCCACGTCAAGCCGGTAGACTTCCCGAGATCCCGGTATTACATGATGAAGGGAACACCCTCGTAAGGGATACCCGGGTGCGTTGGGCGTGAGCGGGGGGCCTGATCCGTCCCGGGTCTGCCGCTCCTTGCTCATATTGACCTTTCGTCCCCGACAGGTTACCTCTTCGGCTCGATCTTTTGGCCGGGGGGGCGTTAAATGCCTGTAATCCTTACAGAGCGTAATTTGCGGTAGCTTAATTTTGATCTGGTGGTTATAATAGCGTGGCCCACAGGTCCGGGGATACAATTTGATTTACTATGTGCGAGGATTTACCCGATATTGTTTTTAAGAAATAGCGTCATCAGAAAGGTGCGGGCCAAGGAGGAATTTTAATGGCTAGAAAGCGTGACGACCGAGGCGGCGAACTTAGATGCTCCTTCTGTGGAAAAAGCCAGGACGAAGTCAAGAAACTCATTGCCGGTCCTACGGTTTATATCTGCGATGAATGCGTGGAGCTTTGCAACGACATCATTGCCGAGGAATATGAAAGAGAAGGGGCTGCCCGGGCCACCCAGATTCCCAAGCCCGCTGAAATCAAAAATGTTCTGGACCAGTACGTAATAGGCCAGGAAAGAGCGAAAAAGGTCCTTTCCGTTGCCGTTCACAACCATTACAAGCGTATCGAACTCAGGATCGACAAAAACGACGTCGAACTCCAGAAGAGCAACATCCTGATGATCGGGCCGACCGGTTCGGGCAAGACCCTTTTAGCGCAAACTCTGGCCCGCATTCTGAACGTGCCCTTCACGATAGCCGATGCGACCACGCTTACCGAGGCGGGTTATGTTGGCGAAGATGTGGAAAATATACTGGTAAGCCTGATCCAGGCCGCCGACTACGATATCGAGAAGGCGTCCCGGGGAATAGTCTATATCGATGAAATTGACAAGATCGCCAAAAAATCCGACAGCCCTTCAATTACCCGCGACGTATCGGGGGAAGGCGTTCAGCAGGCGCTTCTGAAAATTCTCGAAGGCACCGTGGCGAACGTGCCTCCCAAGGGCGGCCGGAAACATCCGCAGCAGGAGTTCATAAAGATCGATACCACGAACATTCTTTTTGTCTGCGGCGGGGCTTTTAATTACCTGGAGAGCATCATTCAGGCCCGGATCGGGGTGAAGGGCATGGGGTTTGGAGCCGAAATCCGGAGCAAGGAAGAAAAGAGCGTCGGTGAGGTGCTGCGGCACGTGCAGCCGGAAGACCTGCTCAAGTTCGGGATGATTCCGGAGTTCGTCGGCCGCCTGCCGGTCATCGCGACCCTGAACGAACTCACCGAAGACGAGTTGGTAAGTATTCTCAGCGAGCCGAAGAACGCTCTGGTCAAGCAGTACAAGAAACTGTTCGAGCTGGAAAACGTGCGGTTGCGCTTTACTGACGGCGTTTTGAGGACGATCTCCAAGGAAGCCACAAGGCGCAAGTCCGGAGCGCGGGGTCTGAGGTCCATCATGGAAAACATCATGCTGGACATAATGTACGATCTGCCGTCCCATCCCGAGATTCAGGAGTGCATCATAAACGAGGACGTTCTGACAAAGAGCGCACAGCCACTGCTCCTGTACCGGGGCCAGGACCAGGAGTCGGCCTGATCCCTCAATAATGAATCGAGCCTGCCTGGATGGAAAATTCTTTTCCACCCCGGGCAGCCTGTCACACCGGCCCGCCGATTTGCGGTCCGGATAAAAGAATTTTCCGATTCCACTTTCGCCGCGTCAGGACATCTCATTCGGAAATTCGAACAGACTGAGGAGAACGATTGGCAATATGTTTAAATTGACTCGCACCAAAGAAGGTCAGCAGAACAATATTTTCACGATGCCTCTTCTGCCTCTGAGAGACATAGTCGTATTTCCGTCGATGGTGGTTCCTCTTTTCGTGGGGCGTGACAAGTCCGTCAACGCCCTGGAAAAGGCGATGGGATCGGACAAAAAGATTTTTCTCGCATCGCAGACAAAGGCCAAAACCGACACCCCCGGCGAAGGTGACATCTACCGCATGGGCACGGTGGCAAACATTCTGCAAATACTTCGTCTGCCTGACGGGACCGTCAAGGTGCTGGTGGAAGGCGATTACCGGGCCAGGATAATAAGTTTTGTTCCGCACCCCGACCATTTCGTGGTGCAATTGGAAGCGCTCGAGGAAGCGGAGGAAAAATCCGTCGAAATCGAAGCTCTTATGCGAGGCGTCAGGTCCTCCTTTGAGGCCTATTCGAAGCACAACAAGAAAATCACCCAGGAGATCCTGGACGCGGTTGCGGCGGTCGAGAGTGCTTCCCGGCTGGCCGATACCGTCGCTTCCTACATGCCTTTCAAGCTGGATACCAAACAGAAGCTGCTCGAGACCCTGAAAATTGTGCAGCGGATCGAGAAGCTCTTCGGATACATCAGATCGGAAATCGAGATCATCCAGACCGAAGAACGCATCAAGGGCCGGGTCAAAAAACAGATGGAAAAGACCCAGCGCGAGTACTACCTCAACGAGCAGATGCGGGCCATACAGAAAGAGATGGGCGAAAAGGACGATTTCAAGTCCGAGCTCGAAGAGATCGAAAAACGCATCAGGAGGAAGAAACTTTCCCAGGAAGCGGCGGCCAAGGTCCGCGCCGAGTTCAAGAAACTCAAGCTGATGTCTCCGATGAGCGCCGAGGCGACGGTGGTCCGCAACTATATCGACTGGATACTTTCGCTGCCCTGGTATGAAAAGACCAAGGACAAGATAGATATAGACGAAGCCGCTCGGATCCTTGACGAAGACCACTATGGCCTGGAAAAGCCCAAGGAGCGTATTATCGAGTACCTCGCGGTGCAGGCGCTCGTTAAGAAGATCAAAGGCCCCATTCTTTGCTTCGTAGGGCCTCCGGGTGTGGGCAAGACCTCGCTCGCCCGCTCCATTGCAAGGTCTATGAACCGCAACTTTATCCGGCTCTCGCTTGGCGGTGTGCGCGATGAGGCTGAAATCCGGGGTCACAGGCGCACCTACATCGGCGCTCTGCCGGGGAAGATCATTCAGTGCCTGAAAAAGGTCAAGAGCAACAACCCGGTATTCTGCCTCGATGAAATCGACAAGATGAGCATGGATTTCCGTGGCGATCCTTCGGCTGCGCTGCTCGAAGTGCTCGACCCGGAGCAGAATTTTGCCTTCAACGACCATTATCTCGATCTGGACTATGACCTCTCGCAGGTCTTCTTCATCACGACGGCCAATACTCTTCACTCCATTCCCCCCCCGTTGCGGGACAGAA
>JBEKXG010000092.1:0-10930 GCA_049512295.1 Syntrophobacteraceae bacterium | reverse complement strand
ATAAAGAACAAAACATACGCTATCTATGAGTACCCGTACCACGGCCTGGGCGACTCCATCGCCGTGTTGAAGCTCGGAATCGATATCACCGACAGGAAGAATATGGAAAATGAGCTGATCGCGGCTCGTCATGAATTGGAAAATCGGGTCCTGAAAAGGACCACCGAGCTTAGCCGGACCAATGAGATTCTGCGGCTTGAAATCGCCGAGCGGGAACGCGTTCAGAAAAACCTTGAAGTATCCAGAGAAGAACTGCGGCTGCTCTCATTGAAATTGCTCCATGCCCGGGAAATGGAGCGCAAGCGAATTGCGCTCGAACTGCATGACAGCCTGGGCGGGTCTCTGAGCGCCATCAAGTTCAGGACCGAACACGCAATCTGCCAAATGGAGCAGTCCTGTGACGCCAAACCTCGGCAATTGCTGGGCGACATTATTTTAATGCTGCAAAACCTGCTCGAAGATGTCAGGAGAATTCATAACAACATTTGGCCTTCAATTCTGAGCGACTTCGGCCTCATTACGGCGATCAACTGGCATTGCAGGAAATTTGAGGAGAACTATCCCCATATTCATATCGAGAAATCCCTCCTGATTGAAGAGAGCGAAGCGCCCGACATACTCAAGATCGTCGTTTTCAGAATCGTGCAGGAAGCCCTGAACAATATCGCCAAGCACAGCGGCGCCGATTTGGTCACCATAGGACTCGGCAGCGAAAACGGATCTATCGAGCTGAAGATACAGGACAATGGCAGGGGATTCGATGTGGCCGGGGCGCGGGAATCCGCCGGGACCAGCGCATGTCTGGGGATCACCGGCATGAGAGAGCGAGAGAGGCTTTACGGCGGCTCCCTTGAAATAAAGTCGGGGGAAATCGGTACGCAGATACGGGTATTATGGCCCGAGGCAAAGATATCCGAACAGATAATCACGACAACGTAAATTATTGTAAAAACCCCCGCTTCGACCGACGATTTTCGAATTTTTTCTTCCCAATCCGCCCCTTTGTGGACATAATGGGCGCCGCTTTTTCCACAAGGACAGTTGGGGCGCCCGAAAAAAACCTAGACCCCGCCCGGGTTATTTCTTTTTAATGCCCAAAAGAATTGGAAACAGGACTCCATGGCTATAGCAATGAACTCGTTCGCTTTCAGCAACATGATCCGTTATTGCCTTGACAATTATCTGCTCATTCTCGGCTTTATCGGCCAGGGCTTCTTTTTCGGGAGATTTTTTGTCCAGTGGATTGCGAGCGAGAGACAAGGCAAAAGCGTCATGCCTCTGTCCTTCTGGTACTTCAGCATCGGCGGGGGCGTGCTGCTTCTCGTCTATGCCATAATGAGAAAGGACCCCGTGTTTATTCTCGGACAGAGCGGAGGTCTCATCATATACCTCCGGAACCTCTACCTGATTCACAAGGAACGCTCCAGGGGGAAAGTCTAGAATTTTCATGAGTTCAAAGCGACTTCTCTACACGGTCATTCTTATCGCGCTCTGGTCTGCAATTTTCATTGCGCCGATCGCCCGCCCGGCGCTTCTCGACGACGCCGATTCCTTCCATGCCGAAGCGGTCCGCGAAATGGTCCAGTCCGGAGACTGGGTGACGATGAGAATAAACAACGGTATCAGGTACCTGGAGAAGGCCCCCTTGATGTACTGGCTCGCGGCCCTCTCGGTTACCGTTTTCGGGCTTCATGACTGGACTATACGGCTGCCTCTCGCTCTGTTTTCCCTTCTTTTGATAATGCTGGTTTTCCGGTTCGGAGCGAGGTTCTGGGGCGAAAAAGGAGGCTTCTGCTCAGGGCTTGTGATTGCAACCTGTCTGGGCCATTACGCATTCACCCGGATATTTTTGCCTGACATGATTTTATCCTTTTTTATCGCTTTTTGCCTTTACATGTACCTGCGGATAACGATTGAGGAAGAGGAGCCGAAAAGGATCGGCCCGGTCGACCTCAGGTGCGCCGCTCTCTATTTTTCCGCCGCCCTGGCTGTGCTGACAAAGGGACTGATCGGCATAATCTTTACCGGCGCAATTATTTTCGTTCACATCCTGGCAACCGGAAACTGGAAAGTCCTCAGGCGGCTTCAGATCGGGTACGGGATTGTCATTTTTCTGATCGTTGCAGCCCCCTGGCATGTCGCGGCGGCCCTCGCCAATTCGGATTTCCTGTGGTTCTATTTTATCCGCGAGCACCTGCTGCGCTATCTCGGGAGGCGCTATCCCAAGGACTATGACACCGTTCCGCTCCTGCTGTTCTGGGGCCTTCTGCTCGTGTGGCTTTTCCCCTGGAGCGCATTCATATGGGGACTTGTCCGGGATTTCCCGAAGTCTATCCGCCCGCAGGAGAAGAACGCGCGGGTATGCCTCTTTCTATTTCTGTGGATTGGCGTAATCCTGGCATTCTATGCGTTCAGCACAACCCAGGAATACTACACGTTTCCCGTCCTTGCCGCATTCGCGCTCCTGCTCGGCAAGGCCATGGCGGACCTCGACGCACGGCAGACCTCCCGGAAGTGGGGCATCGTCGGCCTTGCGGTTATGGCGGCACTGAGTGTTTCGACAGGCATAGGCATGATGGTCCTCGCATGGATCGGCAACCACACGGGGGCCGATACCCTTTTCGGAACTCTTACCGCAAACCCGGCCCGCTACAACCTCTCTTTCGGGCACATCTACGACCTCACCTCGGCAACTTTCCGCCTCCTTGCCCCACTGGTTTACCAGACCGCCTCCCTCCTGATCATCGGCCCTTTAGCCGCCTTTTTGTTCGCGGCCTGGAAACGCTGGATGGTCTCCTTCCTGTTCCTGGCCGCCCTGATGATCGGACTGTGCCATGCCTACAACGCCGGGATGATCGCCTTCGAGCCCGTGCTCTCCTCCAAAAGCCTGGCCAAAGTCGTCCAATACCACCATAGGCCGGGAGACAAGATCGTCATAAACGATTTTTACGAGAAAGGCTCAACGCTCAATTACTACACAGGCTTCCAGGTGCATGTGATGAACAGCGGGTTCGGCGTTCTCTGGTACGGCCTGCAGGATAAGGCAGCCCCAAAGCTTGGCCTCACTGACGATGAACTGCTCAAAGAGTGGACATCCGGAGAAAGGATTTTCCTGTTCAGCGAACAAAAACCTCTCGATTCTTTCCTTTCCCGGCATCCCGGCTTCAATTTCCGGCTGCTGGCCGAGGACGGTGGAAAGAAAATCCTGATAAACTGGTGAAACGAATTGAGGGATTAAGCTGAACCACAACCCCCCCTTTTCTAAAGGGGGAAAGCCCTGTTTTTGACTTTTCCGTCATATGCGGTGTTTTTTCTTCTACCTTCGAAAGACAAGATTTTTCTCCATAGAATCCACCAAAAACCGCATCTTCATCTGAACTGCCCCTTACCCCCCTCAGAAAAACACCACAATCGGCAAATTCCGACCTCCCGGCGCCTGATTTTATCTTGACTTACTCGCTAAATTGCCTGATATCTCAGTATCGTCGTCGCACCCGGTACATTAAGGGCTTATTTACGGACAAGCCCTAAAGCTCGAAGAGGTCGAAACATGAAATTCTGGCGTGTTCCCCTTGATACGGAAGAAATCGTCGTTTCAAAAGGGGTGGTCCATATAATAGAAGACCGGTGCAAAGGGTGCGGATACTGTATTGAATATTGCCCCAGAGACGTCCTGGAACCCTCCGGGCGCTTCAACGCCAAAGGATATCATCCTCCTGCGGTAAAGCAGCCGGACTTATGTGTCAACTGTCACTACTGCGAGGCCATTTGCCCCGATTTCGCCATCTACTCCCTGGAAGCGTTGGAGCAATAAATTTGTGAGCTTCCAATCCATTAACCTCTAATCGGTTTTTTCTCTTTATGAAACGTGCAGTTCTCACCGGACAACATTTCCTGAACGGGGACGAGGCGTGCGCGGAGGGGGCGCTTGCCGCCGGCTGCCGTTTTTTTGCCGGGTATCCCATCACCCCGGCCACCGAAATAGCGGAGCACATGGCAAAAAGGCTTCCCGAAGTCGACGGGGTCTTCATCCAGATGGAGGACGAGATAGCTGCGATGGCCGCCGTTCTCGGCGCTTCCTGCGCAGGGACGAAAAGTATGACCGCGACGTCGGGTCCCGGATTCAGTCTGATGATGGAAAACCTGGGGCTCGGAATAGTAATGGAGACTCCATGCGTTGTGGTGAACGTTCAGCGGGCGGGTCCTTCGACCGGTCTGCCGACACTCGGGGCACAGGGTGACATGATGCAGGCCAGGTGGGGGTCTCACGGTCATTATGAAATCATAGCGCTTTCCCCTGCTTCGCCCCAGGAGCTTTTCTTCCAGACCATTACCGCATTCAACCTGAGCGAGACATACCGGGTCCCGGTGCTGATAATGGCCGATGAGGTAGTGGGCCACCTCAGTGAGAGGGTTGTCATACCCGAGCCGTCAAAAATAAGGCTACAGTCCCGGCCGCGCCCTAAAGGAAGGAAGGACCGCTTCAAGCCTTTTCATCCCGGCCCGAACGGGGTGGCGCCGATGGCTCATGCCGGCGAGGGCTACATGGTTCACCTGACCGGTCTGACTCACGACGAAAAAGGCTATCCGGTGATGAGCGCTCAGGCGCATTCCGAGATGGTCTCACGAATAACGGAAAAAATTCGCGGAAACCTCGATAAGATCATACAGGTGGAAGAATATCGGCTGCAGGACGCCGATATTGCCCTCATATCGTACGGAGTCAGCTCACGGAGCAGCTTCGCCGCCGTCGATGAGGCTCGAGAGCGGGGCATAAGAGCCGGTCTTCTGCGGCTGGCAACGGTGTGGCCTTTCCCGGAGGACGCAATAAGAGAGCTTGCAAAACGTGTGAAGTGCCTCATAACGGTCGAATTGAACCTGGGGCAGATTCACCTCGAGGTGCAAAGGTGCGCCGGCGGAATGGCCCCTGCTTTGCTCGTCGGTCATGCCGGAGGCACGGTAATCACGCCGGCCGAAATACTCGAAAAAATGGCGGCGGCCTGCTGTCAGTAGACCGGATTCAGAGCCTAAACCGCCCTGCTCTTCCCTTTTCAGAAGGGGGGGCCGGGGATTTTAATTCAGGACACGCATGAACAGGAATTTGGCCGCAAGACATCCCCTGGATTCCATCCTGCGAACCGACCGCATCCCGCACATCTGGTGCCCCGGATGCGGAATCGGCACTGCGTTTTCCTCATCGCTGATCGCCATGCAGTCAACCGGGGCGGACCTGACAAAGACCGCTGTCGTGTCCGGGATAGGGTGTTCGGGAAGAGGCGCGGGATACGTCAAACTTGACTCCTATCATACAACTCATGGGCGGGCCATCCCGTTTGCCACGGGCATGAAGCTGGCCAATCCCGAACTGACGGTGGTCGTTTTCAGCGGCGACGGAGACCTTTTTGCAATCGGTGGAAATCATTTCATCCATGCCGCCAGACGCAACATGGACCTGACCGTGATCTGCGTGAACAACCTCAATTACGGAATGACCGGCGGACAGGCTGCGGCCACAACCCCCAGCCTTGCCAGGACGACGACCACGCCCCTTGGCAATCCCGAGCCGCCATTCAACCTGCCCCTGCTCGCATACGCTTCCGGGGCGACCTACGTTGCCCGCTGGACCATGCTTCATACGCGCGATCTTACTCAGTCGATCGGGGAAGCCCTGGGTCGCCGGGGATTTTCATTCATTGAAGTCCTTGCCCCCTGCCCTACCGGTTACGGCCGCAGAAACAGGCAGAAGCCGGTTGAGACGCTCAAGCTCTACCAGGAAAGGGCAATCGTAAAGAACGGCGCAAACCCCTCCGAAGTCATCCTGGATTTCAAGCAGGGTATAACTATCGGAAAATTCGTCGAATACGACAGGCCAACCTTTTCGGAGGCCTACGACAAGATATGCCGATCTCAAAGGTCCTGAGGTCGAACTCGATCTCAGGATTGAAGTGCAAAAGATAATAATAAGACCAGAGTGACAGAAGAATGAAAAGAGAGATCCTGATAACCGGCTTTGGTGGACAAGGGATAGTCCTTGCCGGCAAGGTGCTCGGGATGGCGGCTTGTCTCATGGACCGCCTGGAGAGCACTCTTACGCAGTCCTACGGCCCTGAAGCCCGTGGCGGGGCTTGCAGCGCGCAGCTAATCATATCCGACAAACCAATCCATTACCCATACGTGCGCGATGCGGACATCCTGGTATGCATGTCCCAGACGGGCTACGACAAATACCGCGCTCTGCTCAAAGACAACGGAATTCTCATTACCGATCAGGACATGGTTAGGTCCACCGAGAGTACCGGCGGGGGCGTTTTCCCGATCCCGGCGACCCGTATTGCCGAGGAACTTGGCAAAAAGATGATGGCCAATATCGTCATGGTCGGCTTTGTAACCTCGGTAACCGGCGCAGTCTCCCTGGCGGGCATGCTCACCTCCGTAGCCGATTCCGTCCCCCGGGGAACCGAGGAAGCAAACATTGCCGCCTTCAACAAAGGTTACGATTTCGGGCAGGCGCTGCTCAAGGCCAGGCAGAAAAAGGCCGCTGCCAACAGGGGGACCGGTTCATGAAAAACCCCAAAGAACGCCTTCAGAAGGTGTGCGTAATCGGCGCCACACCTGCCGGAATCTCTGCGACCAATAAACTGGGAGAGATGGGAATCCCGGTGACGCTGATTGACGCGGCCCCTGACCTCAACGAGAAACTAGCCTCCGATATCTGGCGCATGCCCTCCGGGGTTAGCTTCAACTATGCTCTGCGCCCGGGGCTTCTTCGAATAATGAGAAATCCCGGGATCAAGCTTTTTCTTCCCGCTTCCGTCAGGTCGATCAAGCACACGCCACAGGGTTTTTCCATACGCTACAAAAAAGCTGCCACATACGTTGACGCCGACAAGTGCACCCTTTGCGGTCTTTGTAGCGAGAATTGTCCGGCAATCGGGCCTGAGGGTGAAAAGGCCCTAAAGTACGGTGGAAGGCACGCCCTTCCGGGAAGACCGGTAATTGATAAGCGCAGGACTCCTTTGTGCCAGGCCAATTGCCCCCTGGGTGTCAACGTCCAGGGGTACATGGCCCTGGCGCGTGCCGGGAAATACACGGAAGCGCTGGAACTTATCAGGCAGGACAACGTTCTGCCCGGCATCTGCGGAAGGATCTGCACGCATCCGTGCGAGGCTGCATGCCGCAGGAACGATCTGGATCAACCCATCGCCATACGGGACATAAAGCGCTTCATTGCCGATAACGCGTCGCCGGACCAGGCCAAGGCAAAACCGGCCAGGACCCGGCCCGAAAGAATTGCCGTCGCGGGTTCCGGGCCTGCCGGGCTTGCGGCGGCATCCGACCTTGCCCGCTTCGGATATCGAGTCACGGTTTTTGAGAAAGAAAATGCGCCGGGGGGTCTTTTGCGCTACGGAATCGGACCTTACCGGCTCCCGCGCCGGGTGCTCGACCAGGAAATCGAATACCTTCGCCGGATCGGAGTCGAATTCCGCCTGGGCTGCGAATATAAACCCTCCCGGAGCGCTTCTGACTTCTCGGCGGTTGTTCTCGCCACGGGATTGTGGAAAGACCGAAAGCTGAACGCCCCTGGAGAAGAACTTGACGGGGTTGCCGGATGCGTCTCATTTCTTTCCGCAGTGTATCGGGGAGAAATAAAGTCTATTTCCGGAAAAACTGCGGTCATCGGCGACGGCAATTCCGCGTTTGAAGCGGCACGAACCCTTGTTCGGCTTGGCGCCCGGGTTACATTGATTTCGTGGTTTCCCGTGGAACTGATCCCGGCGGACGCACTGGAGGTGGAAGAGGCGCTAACAGAGGGAGCAGCGATAAAGACCAGCCTCCAAGTGGCCGAATTCCTGGGAGATGGCGACAGGCTGAAGGCTATCCGCTTCTTTCCGACCGTCCCGGGCCCACCGGACGCGAAAGGAATCCCATGGCCGGTTCCGGTTGAAGGCGGCAAGCCGCTCGACATCGAATTCGAACACGCCGTCGTAGCAATAGGCCAGCGAGGAGACCCGGCTCTTTGGGGCGGCTATGCGGAAAATTTTGCCGCGCCGGGCGGGCTCATCCAGGTGAACGTCAAAGGAAGCACCCGCATAAAAAATGTCTTTGCCGCAGGCGACGCCGTGACCGGACCATCAACGGTCGTATCGGCCATGGCCTCCGGCCGCGCGGCTGCCATGGCCGTTCACAGTTTTCTCACCGGCGCAGCCCCCGTGCCTTGCTCTCCTTCCCGGCCGCAGGAACTCGACTTTCCGGAGATCGCGCCCGAAATTGCGCCGGCTCCCCGAGCTAGGATGTCAGAGCTTCATCCCGCCTCGCGCAATGAGCTTTCCAAAGAGGTCGGCCTCGGCCTGACTGAAGACCAGGTACACTCCGAAACCTCCAGATGTCTGCAGTGCGGCGTCTGTTCCGATTGCCGCCAGTGTGTCGAGACCTGCCCGGCTGCAAACGCGATATCTCACGCCGATAATTCGTTCGAAGCGGTAGAGCATGCCGGGGTCGTCATTATCGCCGACCCCGCCGCTGCCCCTGGAGTGAAAGGCGAGGACGTGATCCGTGCCTACAGTTCCAAGGCCGTCAAACCGGACATCTTTGCCACGACGCTGCGTGGTTTTGCCGCTGCAGCCGAAGCTGTCCTGCTGCTCGGCGACAGCGCTCCGCGCATGAAGGGCCATGGCATCTCGTTTTCACCTCCGGGACCGCAGCTCACATCGGAGCTTCGCATTGGTGTTTTTGTTTGCCGCTGCAACGACTCACTCGGTTGGGACCCGGAATTGGACAGGTTCATTTCCTACCTTCCGGAGAACTCTGCAGTGGAATACTCCGAGTCGGTCGCCTCCGCTTGCACGCCGGAAGGCGCCGCCTCATTGCTAAGGACGATTCGCGAAAAAGGCCTCACTCGGTTCGTGCTCGCCTCCTGCGTATGCTGTCCCCTGGACCTCGTATGCAGTGCCTGCACCGACCAGCGCAGCAGGCTCAAGGCTTCGATCTTCCGCGGCACCGGCATAACCCGGGCAATGGCCGAGACGTGCAACGTGAGAGGCGAGGCGCTGACCCTTTTGAAGATTGACCCCGCTCTGGCTATAGACCGCTTCAAGGGACTCCTCCAAAGGTCTATCCGGCGCGCCGCCCATCTCAAGTCCCTGCCGACCCCGGCGCGCCAGTATAACTTCACGACCGCCGTTATCGGTGAATCCGAAGCCCCGCTCAGGAGCGCCAGGACCCTGGGGCAAATGGGAATGGAAGTCTTTGTGTTCGGCAGCCCGGAAAAACCGCTTCCTTCGATACCCGATTATCCCAACGTTCACGGATTTCTCGGGTCGTGCGCCAGGTCTCTGAAGGGTACAGTTGGAGACTTCCGGATAATCGTGAAGATGGAAGACGGCGCGCACCAGGTTTTCAGCGCGGGAGCGGTGATCCTGGGAGAGCGCGCCCGAAGACAAATAGCTTATATGCCTCACCCGTACATGCCTCCGCATGAGTTTTCACACTCCATGCAGGCAAAAGGCCTCAGAGGAGTTCCCTTTTTCGTTCCGGGGGCGACTTCCATAGCAGGGCTTCTGCTGGCGAGTCCTCCCGGCATCAACCTCTCCGAGCGCTTGAAGGGGACGGCGGCGGGTATTCTCGCAGCCACCGTCATGCCACGGGGACCAAGACAGAACAAGGGCTACACGGTTTCCATAAATGAGAATCTCTGCCGGGGATGCGGCCGCTGCGTGAACGCTTGCCCCTATCGGGCGGTAAGCTTTCACACCAACCCGCTCGGGTCGGGTTACGCGGTTGTCGATGAAGCCCTTTGCAAGGGGTGCGGCAACTGCATTTCGATCTGTCCGTCCGACGCAGCCGACAGCCCCTACCGCGACAGGCTCTACCTGGAGCAGATGATAGAGGAGGTAACGGCTCGGGGTTCTTGAGGCAAATCCTTCGCCGGATAACGATCCATGAAAGATGATCTGAAGATAATCCTTTTCCTGTGTAACTGGTGCCCCCACGCCGCATTCCAGACCCTCCAGGACACGTTTGCTCCGCTGCCCCGAGAGATCCGGATGATAAGAATACCGTGCAGCGGCCGAATTACCAAGTCGCTGCTCTTCAAGGCCTTCGAAACCGGCGCCGATGGGGTCGCCCTGCTCGGGTGTGAACCCGGCACATGCCGCTACGGGATAGGGACTCGCGTTGCAGAAAGAAATGTGGAAGACACCAGGGGAATCCTTCGCCTGCTGGGTTTGGGAGAGGAACGGCTCAGCTTTGCTTCTTTCAATCCCGATCAGCCTTCGGAGCTTCTGGATTTTCTGATCACGTTCAGAAACGGAATTCAGGAACTGGGCAAAACCCCTGTCGAGCCTTCATCCAGAATAGAAGACTCGGCGCTGTCGCCCGAGTCGGCCGCATCTATCATAGCCACCCACAATATTTACACTTGCCAGGATTGCGGCAAATGTTCATCGGCCTGCCCCGTGGCCCTTTCCGGAAAACAGTTTTCCCCGAGGGCAATCGCTAACGCCGTGGTGGCGGGCGAACTGGAATCCGCGTGCATCAGGGAGGACATATGGTCCTGCCTGACCTGTGGGCTTTGCTACGACCGATGCCCCTCGGCGGTCAGCTTTCCGGACTTTATAAAGGAGATGCGCAACGCTGCGTCCTCAAATGGAAGATTTGAGGCCCATGAAGGTTTTTTCCACTCCCTCATGCGCGCTATGGCCTCGGCCAACCTGCCCGTGGAGCACTGGAGATGGCTGCCATCCGAAATTCAAACCGACCCGAAAAGTAAAATCCTTTTCTTCGGAGGGTGCGCTCCCTACTTCGACACATTCTTCAAGAATCACCTGGGCATCAGCACAAGCGACATTTTGGCCGATGCGCTCAGGCTCATGAACTTTTTCGATATTCATCCGGCAATCATGCAAAACGAGAGGTGCTGCGGCCATGATCT
>JBEKXG010000091.1:0-10945 GCA_049512295.1 Syntrophobacteraceae bacterium | reverse complement strand
CGAATGCTTAGCTTAGGGAGACGTAAGATAATAGTTATCGGTAAGGATGCAAGAATTCAAAATAACTGAATATTTATAGCCATGCAAGGATTAATAACACATGGAACTCAATATCACAGAACTTAGAAAACAGAGAAGACCCTTGTGGATGAGCGATCTGGATACAGACGACTATTCGGACTTTCTGGGCGGTGGCGGAGATATCTATACGGACAGACTCCCCCCGGTGTGGGAAAGACACTCGGGCTTGGAGTTTTCCCGGGAAGAAGTGCAGGAAATAACGGCCAGCGGCTTCATCCTTTCGACTGGCGTGTAAACTGAAGTGAGCGAGGTTTCCAGAGCAGGCCCGGGTGGCAGGAGAGTTGAAGAAAATGTTTCCGAAACAGTCTCCGATGCCTCCGGCGCCTTTCGAGACCTGTTCTCGATCCCTCCGGGCATAGAACTTGCCTGAGCATTGGGAAGCATAGTGCGTTGGTTGAAGACAGGGTCGGAGTGACCGGAGTATTTATCCGGGAGATGATCGTGTTTGAGCGGAAAACCGGGCACCCGAGGACCACGGTTTGAGAGGATGGTTTGAGGGTGGTTCTTTCCTTCAAAAATTGCAGGTGTCTCTGAAGATGGGATAAAGGATCAGCAATGTTTGTAACTTGTTCACAAATTGGATTGATGAGCAAACGTTTCATTTACAAAATGCTCATCTTGGTGGTTTTCCTGTGTTTGTGGGACTCACGGGCTATAGCGGCCGAGAGTCCGCAGTCAGTGGTCCAAACCGGTACGGACCAGGTCCTCAAAATACTCAAGCAGTCTCCCCGCGATACCCGGGCCCGCAGGGAACAGATTGAAGCGGTCGTCGATGGATACTTTGACTTTGAGGCGATAGCCAGGCTCGCCGTGGGACCACGATGGAACAGTCTGCTCCCCGAAAAGCAGCAGGAATTTACGCTGGAGTTCAGCAAGCTGCTCTTTAACACATACGTAGGAAAGATCGAAAAATATGCCAGACAAAGGATCACTTACAATAATAAGTCGATATTCCAAGGTTATGTCGTCGTCGAGGCACTTGTAAACGACCAAGGCGGCCCGGTCTCTCTTGATTATTACCTCCACCTCAAGGACGGGAACTGGAAGGTATACGATGTCGCTGTCGAGGGAATAAGTGTGGCGGCTAACTATCGCAGCCAGTTCGACACGATATTAGCGAATAGATCATTTGACGACCTGTCGATGATGTTAAAGCTGAAAATTGCTAAGATGTGCGAATCCAATCGTTGTTAGAAGTCCGCCGGAAAAATGGCATTTATGGCCATTTTCTGCCAAAATTTTAGATCCTTTTAATCCTGTCTGAAGTCCGCGGAAAACTCCATGGTTAGATCAACGGCCCTGGCTGAGTGGGTAAGAGCGCCGCAGCTCACGAAATCGACGCCGGTTTCGGCTATGGCGCGCACAGTTTCAAGGCGGACGCCGCCGGAAGCCTCAAGTAAGACGCGGCCTTTGCCCATCGCGGCAGCGCCCTTGAGCATATCTAGCGTGAAATTGTCGAGAAGCACTATGTCGGCCCCGGCGGCGATCGCCTGATCGAGCTCAGCGAGGTTTTCTACCTCGACTTCGATCCGCAGGGTATGAAGAGCGCCTTCGCGGGCACGGCGGACAGCTTCCGTTATACCCCCCGCGGCAGCGATATGGTTGTCCTTGATGAGGACGCCGTCAGCCAGGCCGAAGCGGTGGTTCCTGCCGCCTCCGTGCAGCACGGCTTGCTTTTCCAGGCTCCGCCACAGGGGCGCTGTCTTTCGCGTATCGAGCAGACGGCATCCGGTCCCTGCGATGGCGTCCGCCATTTTCCGTGTCAGAGTGGCAATCCCGCACAACCGTTGAGCAAAATTCAGGGCGGTGCGCTCGCCGGTCAACAGTGTGCGCACCCGTCCTTCTATCCTGAATACGGCAACGTTTGGCGCGATCTGTTCGCCATCAGGGAACGGGCATTCTATCCTGATGTCCGGGTCGAGCAGTTCGAAGACTCTTCGGAATGGTATCGAGCCGGACAGGACGAAGGGTTCGCGCCCGAAGACAACGGCGCTTCCTTCCAGATCGGGAGGGATAATCGAGAGCGTCGTTGCATCCCCGCTCCCGATGTCTTCGAGAAGAGCCAGCCGGAACAACTCATCCATTGAGAGTGAACAATGAGCAGTGCTCATTCCGTCTGAGTCTCCCGCAATCCGTTCATGATTTCAAGCCGGCGGTTCAGTTTTTCGACCTTCTCACCAAGCCGCGCGTTCTTTTCGCGCTCCTTGTCGATTACCTCATGTGGGGCTTTCTGGAGAAAATCATCGTTTGACAGCTTCCTGTGGGTCAGTCCGAACTCTTTCTCCAGTTTGGCAAGCTCTTTTATGAGCCGGTTCGCCTCGCTCTCGAAATCAAGAATGTCCTTGAGGACTACGAAAACTTCCATATTCCCGACCACCGCCCCTGCCGCGTACTTCGGCTTCCCGATCTCGCCGGCCCTGGCGACGGTGAGCCTGGAGACTTTGCCCAGGTCTGTGATGGTGCGCTCGTGCTCTTCGAGAAGCTCCAGTTCCGCGCCCTGGTCGCAGAGGCACACCACCTCCACTTTGAGCGCCGGTGAGACGTTCATCTCGCCGCGGATATTACGGATTGCCACTATGACCGCCATAAGCGTTTCCATCTGCTCTTCGGCCTCGGGGTCGATCCTTTGGGCCTGGGCTTCCGGAAAGGACGCCTTCATGATGCTCCCGGAGACATGGGGCAGTTTGTGCCAAAGTTCCTCGGTTATGAACGGCATCACCGGATGCAGAAGGATCAGGACTTTTTCCAGAACGGCGGCCGCAACAGACCTTGAGAGGGCGCCAGCCCCAGCATCTTCGCCATATAAATCCGGCTTGATGATTTCCAGGTACCAGTCGCAGTACTCGTGCCACATGAACTGATACAGAGCCTGAGCGAACTGGTTGAAATGATAATTATCCAAAGACTCGCAGGATTCGGCTGCGACTCTTTGAAGGCGGCTCAGAATCCAGCGGTGGGCAAGCGGGGCCACTTTTTCCGGGATTTGAACCGGTCCCCTGAAGTTCTCGAGGTTCATCAGAAGGAGCCGGGCGGCGTTCCATATCTTGTTTACGAAATGCTTGTAGCCCTCGATGCGCTCCTCGGAGAGTTTAACGTCCCGTCCCTGGACCGCGAAGGCCGTGAGGGCGAACCGGAAAGCATCGGTTCCGTATTTGTCCATCATCAGAAGGGGGTCGATCACGTTCCCCCTTGATTTGCTCATCTTCTGCCCCTCGGCATCCCGAACGAGGGCATGAACATAGACTTCATGGAATGGGACTTCGTGCATGAAGTGGAGTCCCATCATCATCATCCGGGCGACCCAGAAAAACAGGATGTCGAATGCTGTAACCAGAACGGAGGTGGGGTAGAACTTTTCCAGTTCGGCTGTCTTCAACGGCCATCCCAGGGTCGAAAAAGGCCAGAGGCCGGAGCTGAACCATGTATCCAGAACGTCCGAATCCTGTTCGAGGGGGGAGCCGGGGCAGTTCGGACATTCCAGGGGAGCTTCCATGGAGACGATCACATCATTGCACTGGAGGCAATACCAGGCCGGGATGCGGTGTCCCCACCATATCTGGCGGCTTATGCACCAATCCTCGAGGTTTTCCAGCCAGTTGAAGTAATCCTTTTCCCATTTGACAGGGACAATTCGGGTTTTACCCTGCTTTACCGCGTCAATGGCAGCTTCGGCGAGAGGTTTTGTCGCGACGAACCACTGAAGCGAGAGCATCGGCTCGATGACGTTTTGGCAGCGGTAGCAGTGCCCGACCCGGTGCTTGTAAGGCTCTGTTTTCACAAGATAGCCTGCCTTATCGAGGTCCTTCAGAATCTGCCTGCGGCAGGCAAACCGGTCCATTCCGGAGTAGTGGCCTGCCTGTTCGGTCATGATTCCGCGCTCGTCTATCACCTGCACCAGCTCGAGGTTGTGCTTTCCGGCGAGTTCGAAATCGTTGAAATCGTGAGCGGGGGTAACCTTGAGCGCCCCGGTGCCGAACTCGCGCACGACATAGGAATCGGCGATTACCGGGATGTTGCGGCCCACTATCGGCAGGACCACTTTTTGTCCTATATGGGTTTTGTATCTGTGGTCTTCCGGGTTCACGGCGACAGCCGTATCGCCCAGCATGGTTTCGGGTCTGGTTGTGGCGACGACCACCGCCCCCTTTCCGGTCACCATGGGATACCGGATGTAGTATAGAAAGCTGCCCAACTCCTCGCCCTCAACCTCGATATTGGCGAGCGCGGTCATGCAGCGCGGACACCAGTTGATCATGCGCTTGCCGCGATAGATAAGGCCCTCATTGTAAAGCGATACGAAAACCTGTCGTACAGCCTGCGAGAGACCCTCGTCCATCGTAAACCGCTCGCGCGACCAATCGCAGGACGCCCCGAGCCGCTTCAACTGATTTATTATAAGCCCGCCGTACCTGGCCCTCCATTCCCATACGCGCTGCAGAAAGGCTTCCCGGCCAATCCCGTGCCTTGTGAGGCCTTCAGCTCCAAGCTGCCTCTCGACGACATTCTGGGTGGCGATTCCGGCGTGGTCCGTTCCGGGCACCCACAGGACCTCGAAGCCTTTGAGCCTTTTGTACCGGCAAAGTATGTCCTGGAGGGTGTTGTTCAGAGCATGGCCCATGTGGAGCTGGCCGGTAACGTTCGGAGGAGGGATGACTATAGAGTACGGAGGTTTAGGACTATTCTCGCCGGCGCGGAAAAAATCTTTTTCTTCCCAATACTTGTACCAGTGCGATTCGACTTCGGCAAATTCATATGCTTTAGGCAGAGCGCCTTCGCTCATAGCGTGGATTCCCCTGTTTTTCCAGGCGGTTTTCGCCCTACTCAAGCTCTTTCTTAAGTTTTTCCAGTTCCTCGGCGATTATGGACCTGAGCAGGCCGGGCAGCCTTGATTCCACCATGACCTGTATGTGTTCCTGCAACCGGGACTCGAGTCGGCCGATAAGTTCTTCGGCAATTTGCGAAATGTCGGCAGGAGGCGGGATGGGGGCAGGCCCGGGAGCGGCCGGCTGCGATGGCACGGAGTCCAAAGATTCATCTGAAACCGCAGGTTCAGCCTCAATCCTGGCGGACCGGGCTTCCTCGGCGAGCTCAGTAGCCGCAGCAGCCATCTCTCCCAAGTCGATACTTTCTTTCGCGCTTATCCCGGGCTCGGGCATTCCAGGCTCATCCAAGAACTCATCCAGAATCGATTCGTCCTCTTTATCCAGGAGCTTTGGTTCGGCTCTCTCCATGGGTTTTCTCGAGGGCGCCCTGGATGCGACCGGCTCGAAGAGCGCTTCATCTTCTTCCGGTTCATCGCCAAATAATTTGAACATGTCTTCCTGTTCGGAGGGGCGCTCTTGAGCCTGTTCTTTCATGAGCGGCCGGGCCGCCTTTTTTGAGGGCTTTTCCGGTTCCGGTTCGTGATATGAATCCTCATCGAGGATATCAATGTCCAGGTCCAAATCTTCGTCTTCGTCTATTGGTCCGGCCGGCATCTCGATGATGTCCTCCAGGTCGATTATTTCATCGTCCTGGCTCTCAAGTCCCATACCGAGGTGCCGCATCGGATCAGATTGCTCCTTATAGGGGCTCGGTCTCGTCGGTTTCTTCATTAGCGCCTCTCATCCGGGCATTCACGCCCGATGGAATGGGAAAAACGTATTTGGTCGATAAAGGAACCGATACACGCTTAAAATTCCCCTGTCAAGGTTTAGCTGGTTTCCGTTTCCGCTGAACGGTCTCTTCGTCTGCGCATCCCGTGTCCGCGCTTTTACGCGATACATTTGATATCCAGGAGCGGAGTCCCGTCAACGGCGTCAAGGCCGACGACATCGATAACTGTGCCCTCGATCCCGGTTATCTCCACAGTATCGATGGAGACCGGGTTTGGCCTCTGGGGGCTACGTGTGGAGAAAACGCCTCGCAGCGGGCGTGTGAGATCGTGCCTCGGGTGCACCCGAAGGACGTCGCGTTCGGCAAGGTGCATCCAGTATAAGATAACGATCTTTCGACCCTTTTCCAGACCGAGCAAGGCGTCCGTGTACTTCTCATCGACAACAAGTTTCCCGCTGACCGCAGATTCGCTCCCTTGCCGAGGGGCCTTGTCCGGATCGGTAATCGGACTTCGAATTACGCCGATCGGCTTCAAGACCATTTCCTGTGTGGCCGCCTTTTGTCGTTTAGGTCTTTGGCGTTGAACCGGAATGTGGGGTTTCGTACCTTTTGGTTTTTCCATCGCTGCTCATTCCCTTTTGACCAGCGCCTCTACAGCCAGTTTGAAATCCTCGGGCAAAAGAGCCGGCTGGCCGGTGAACCGCACGCAAACCATGTTCAATTCGGCCTTTGTGCATAGTTCCAGTTCAGGTTTGCTTTCCGTTTCGCTGATTGCACGAGCCCCGGCAAGCCTGTAAACCAGTTGAGAAAAGGTGAGGTTTCGTCTGCCCAGCACAGGTATCCCGGTATATATTTCGATTCTATCGTCATAGTGCAGAGTTTTGCGGTATTTACACCGGGACTCGATGATCGTGAGATGAAGCTGCCGGTTCATGAACTCACGGTAAGGGAAGCCGATTTTTCTCAGAAAATCTTCACGCGCAAGCTCGAAGAGGTGATAATAATTGCCATGATAGACTGCCTGTCCAATATCCACTTCAAAAAGCGGGACACGGAGACTCGTTATATGGTAGGAAGTAACGTGACTGTCCGCGCTCGCCCGCGCGCCAGTAATTATCTTTTTATGTGAAGACTCGTTCATTATGAAGCTCCTGGTTACAATAGGCGAAAATGAGCGCATCCCACGGTTTTTGAATCTTCGACACCAGAGGTGGGTTTATTGGCTATCTTCCCGCAGATGAATAATTCCGGGCGCAAACGAGATCGTTCTAGACAACATGGGCGCCCATTGTCAATGAAATCTTCCGGCGTCCCCTACTCTTTTAAGGTCTACAGAAGTCTTCGCCCCGTGCTCGAGCGGATACGGACTCCCGAACCGGCCCCCTTTGTGCCTGACCAGTTCCAGATTGAAGCCCTGAGAGCAATTGAGGCGTCAGATGTTCTCGTTACCGCCCCCACCGGCGCAGGAAAAACCTACATTGCAGTAGAAGCCATTGACAAGGTTTTTCACAGGGGTGGGAAAAGCTGGTACGCATCGCCGCTCAAAGCTCTGTCAAATGCAAAGTATCAGGAATTCCGCGAAATCTTCGGCCCGGAAAACGTCGGGATTCTCACCGGAGACAGGAAAGAAAACCCGCATGCGCAGGTAATCGTCGGGACCACTGAAATCCTGCGTAATCAGTTATATGACATAATGCACCGTGGAGAGGACATCGACATGGACCTGGTGGTTCTGGACGAGGCCCATTACCTCGGTGATGCCGACAGGGGAGTCGTATGGGAAGAGGTGCTCATTTATCTTCCTGCGCGCGTCCGGCTGCTGCTCCTGTCCGCAACAATACTGAATGCGGGGGAAATCTGCAAATGGCTCACATGGATGCGTGGCTCCCAATGCGAATGGGTGGCCGCCTACGAGCGGCCTGTGCCGCTTTTCCCGCTTTTCCTTTTCCCGGGTGGAGAGCTTGCGCCGCTCGGAACTCGTCGCGGCCTGCTTCCAAGAATCGAAAGAATCGATCCCGAATCTCTTCCCCGAAGCGAACTGCCCGAGGTCCCCAAGATCCTGGAAGTGCTCCGAAATTCCAACCTGCTCCCCGCCATATTTTTTCTGAAATCGAGGGCCGACTGCGACAGGGCGGTTTCATTCTGCCGGCCGGCTCAAGGCTCCCACGGGCGTGAAGATTCCCAAAGATTTCGGGAAAGGCTTGATGAATTGCTCGACGTTTATCCTTTTCTCAGGACACACCAGCACCTTTCGGTCCTCAAGAGCTGCCGGGTCGGTTCTCATCACGGCGGGCAGCTTCCGCACTGGAAGCTTTTCCTGGAAAAGATGATGCAGGCAGGCTACATGGATGCCATTTTTTCGACCTCCACAATCGCCGCAGGGGTCAATTTCCCGGCGCGCACAGTTGTTATTTTTCAAAGCGACCGGTTCAACGGCAAGGAGTTCGTCGCGCTTGGCGCAACCGACCTGCAGCAGATGACAGGCAGGGCAGGACGCCGCGGGATGGACGAAATCGGGTTTGTGCTCGTCATTCCCGGGCAGCACCAGGACCCGCGACTTATAAATGATCTGCTAAAATCTCCTCCCGACCCGATCCAGAGCCAGATTCGCGTGAATTTCTCGATGCTTTTGAACCTGCTGCTGTCCCATACCCCGGAGGAGATTCGCAACCTCTTTGTGCCGTCTCTGGCCACTTTCCAGAACATGAGCCGCGACACACGTTCGATGAAGAAGCTCGAAGCACTCCGGGTTGAAATCGAGCAATGGGGCGGGGAGATGGGCTGCGGGTCTTTGGATGAGCTGTCTGAGATCCGGCCCGGGTACTCGAGCGCCCTGGAGCAGTTCCGGAAAATGCGCAAGTCGCTCAAGCGAAGACCCCAATACAGAAAGCTTGTCGATCAGTTCGCTCCCGGCCGCATCTTCATCAGCCAGAGAGGGACCCCTTATATTTGCGTAGCCTGGCCCGACTTCGAGTACAGGAACGTGGAAGCCGTCCGCCTGGCCTACCCGATCCGTATGCGGCGACGGCAAATCAGGACTCACCGGGTGGCGTTCCAGCGCGTCCGGGAGTTGAGCGTTTTGCTCGACGCCTTTCCCGGCCTGGAGGAACGGGAAAAGTGGGAGGGCCTGCTGGCGCGCGCCGCCGACGGCGAGTTCAGCCCGCTCGAGCCGGAGGGCCCCGTTTCGGCTCCCGCCGACCTTGCATCCAGAGACCTGGCGGCAATGGCCGAGAGACTGGAATCCTATCCATGCGAAAAATGCTCCCTTTTCGGCCCTTGTCAGAAAGAAACGGCCCATCCGTTGTCTTCGGCCCTGAGGCGTTACTTTCATTTATTCGCGAAGGTGGATTCGACCCAGGAGCAGCTCTGGCGCTCGTTTATCAAACACTACCGGCTGCTTCAGGCCGAAGGCTACGTGGATGAAAACGGGAAGCTGACCCGCGACGGGATGTGGGCCTGCAAACTCCGGCTCGACCAGCCGCTGCTCATCTCGGAGGGAATCCGCAAAAGCGTATTTCCGCCAGATAAGCCCGAACTGCTGGCGGCGCTCATCGCTCCTTTTGTGACGGACAGGGACAAACAGGGGGACGTGCAACTGGCGTCTTTTATCTGGAAATATCCTGACCTGGCCAAGCCTTTTTTCCAGATGTTGAAGAACCTCCAACGGCTCCGGGAGAGTTTACAGGCCGAGGGCTTCCAAACCCCGCCTCTTCCTTTCTGGGCGGTGGTGACTGTTTACCACTGGGCGCAGGGCCTTTCGTGGGACCAGGTTCGAGAAATTTCCGGAATGGATGAGGGAGACCTTGCAATGATTATATTGCGCACGGCCGACCACCTGCGGCAGATCGAAGCCCTTTGCCAGACGCATCCCCGGCTTGCGGCATCTGCCGGGCAAGCCATTGGCCTGCTGCTGCGCGAGCCTGTTCTTGTAGCTTGAAAAACTTCCCGAAGAGGATAGGGTTCGCCGCGTCCTTTGTTTGTCTTCCCGATCGGCTTCTGTGCCAATTATTCAAAAATAACTTGACACGGCGCATTCGATTACAATATATAAGGCAATTCCAAATATTTTCCCTTACAGGAGGCGTCGTGATGGTAAAAAGCCCGTGCATCAACTGTGACCGAGCCAACGAGGACAAGAACAAATGTTTGGATAAATGTGAGAGGCTCAAAGAGTACCAGGAAATGATTCTGAAGCAGGGAATCTACGCTACGATGTAGCTGCGGGCGTTCAGCCTTTTATGAGCGGCCGAGAAGGGGCCGCTTTTTTTATCCGGACGCCTTATATTTGAAAAGCAAAACCAGCAAGGCCAGTTTGGAGGATTCAAACCCATGTACGCTATCTTCAGGTCCGGCGGGAGGCAGTACGAAGCCCAGCCCGGGCAAATAGTCAAAGTGGAAAAGATATCCGGCGAAGTCGGGGCAAACGTTACCATCGACGAGGTGCTCCTTTTTTCCGACGGAGAAGAACTTCGGGTCGGCCGCCCTCTTGTAGAAGGCGTCGCGGTTCAAGCCACCATAATCGAGCAGGGGCGGTTGCCGAAGATCGTCATTTTCAAGCACAAACGCCGCAAAGATTACCGGAAAAGACAGGGACACAGGCAGGCTTACACGGCTATGCGCGTGGACAATATCGGATAAAGTAGAGGAAGCGAGGAGCAAGAAGCAGGGAGAAAGCGAACGGGTTTCTTCGAGCTTCCGGCTTCCCGCTCCATCTTGGAGGAATATCATGGCACATAAAAAAGCGGGCGGAAGTTCCCGAAATGGCCGCGACAGCGCAGGCCAGCGCAGGGGCGTAAAGAAATTCGGCGGTGAATTCGTGCGCGCAGGCAACATCATAGTGCGCCAGTTGGGCACCCAGTTTCATCCCGGGAACAATGTCGGAATGGGCAGAGACTACACACTTTTCGCGCTTACCGACGGCTTGGTCACCTTCGAGTACAAGGACAGGACGCGCCAGAAAATCAGCGTCTATCCGATCGAAGCCCACCCGTAGGCCCGTTTCGGCAGATCTTGCCGCAATTCTAATGAACTCCCCTCCACCCAACGGTGAGAGGGGAGTTATGTTTTGGATTCGAATGAAGTTCATCGATGAAGTGACGATCACGATTGTGGCCGGCAAAGGCGGGAACGGCTGCGTCAGTTTCCGGCGCGAGAAGTATGTGCCTCGAGGCGGGCCCGACGGCGGCGACGGCGGCGAAGGGGGCAGCGTCATTTTGGAGGCCTCGGAGCGAAAGCACAGCCTGCTTGACTTTCGATATCGAAACCTTTT
>JBEKXG010000090.1:0-11115 GCA_049512295.1 Syntrophobacteraceae bacterium | reverse complement strand
GCGCATCACGTAAAGCCCTTTCACCTGGCGCCCGCGCTCGAACTCGAGCCGGGGAATCTGATCACGCTTTGCGAAGAGGGGGAATACAACTGCCACCTGGTCCACGGGCATAACGGCGACTGGAAAAGCTTCAACGACGATGTTCGGGAGCAGTGCGAAGTGCACCGAAAAGGCCATGAATGGGCACTTTTGGAGGCGATAAGAAGCCGGGACTCGGACCTCTACAAGTGGCTTGTAAACAACAGGGAAATAGAAAGGAAGAAAAATGGCTGGAGAATCTGAAACCGAAAGCACCACGGCCACCGTGAATCCCGCGCAGGCGGGAACGACACAGACGGCTACCGCCGACCCCGGATCGGGTCCGGGGCAGGATCTGACTCCGCCGAAGCCTATTATCGGCGGGGAAACGGCTGAGACGAAAACCGACCCCGGCCAGGTAATTGCCGGGGCAGGCGGCGATAAGGGGGAGCAAAAGGCAGAGGACAAATCCTCGGAGGAGGAGAAAAAACCCGAGCCGCGCGCCCCTGCGGAATATACGGAGTTTACCAAGCCTTCCGGCGTGGAACTCGATGAGACGGCGATGTCCGAGTTTAAGTCCTTCGCCAAAGAGCAGGACTTAACACAGGACCAGGCCCAAAAATTACTCGAGTTCGGGAGTTCCAGGATCAAGGCAATGGCCGAAGCGCCATTTAAGGTCTGGAACGAAATGCAGACCAAATGGCAGGGCGAAGTAAAAGCCGATCCCGAGATCGGCGGCACGAAGTACGAGGAGAGCGTAAAGACCGCCGCCCTGGTTTTTGTGCCGGGAGAGGCAAACCCGTTCGTGAAAAACGCTGCCGATGCGCAGGCGCTTCGGGAAGCGCTGAACACAACGGGGGCGGGAAACAATCCCGCGATGGTGAAGTTGTTTGTGAAGATGGGGCAGCTTTTGTCCGAGCCGGGCAGTTTAACGGGAAAACCCGTATCGACGGACAGGCAGGGCACTCTTCTTGACAAATTCTATCCGACAATGACGGAGACCAAATAATCACGGGCCCCCCGACTGGACACTTCGGGGGCAAGCTTGCGTGATTTAAAGGAGAAAAACACATGGCTACTCTTGGACCCGCGGCACTGACGCTGGCGGATTGGGCGAAGCGGATAGACGACGACGGCAAAATCGCCGAGATTGTCAATTTACTCTCCCAAACCAACGAAATCTTAACCGACATGCTCTGGGTGGAAGGAAACCTTCCGACCGGGCACAAGACAACGGTCAGGACGGGGCTTCCCCAGGCCTACTGGCGGCTCCTCAATATGGGTGTTCCGACCGGCAAGTCTACCACCGCGCAGATCACCGAAACCTGCGGACACATGGAAACATTTTCGGATGTCGATGAAATGCTCGTCGAGCTTTCCGGAAACGACCGCGCGCTCAGGCTTTCCGAAGAACTTGCCTTCATCGAGGGCATGAATCAGCAGATGGCGTCGACCATCTTCTACAACAACATAGGCGGGGCGGCCGGGCCAACCGGCAGCGTCTCCGGAGGTCCTGCGGCCTTCATGGGCCTTTCCCCGAGATATCCCAGCGTAACCGCAGCCACAGCCCAGACCGCGAATAACGTGATCGACGCGGGCGGAACTGGTTCGACCAACACGTCGCTGTGGCTTGTTCACTGGGGGCCGATGTCGGTTCACGGCATTTTCCCCAAAGGCATGAAGGCCGGCATCCAGCATATCGACCTCGGAAAACAGCAAAAACTCGACGGCTCCAGTAACGTCTACTACGTCTGGAGAAGCCAGTACAAGTGGGACGCAGGCCTTGTCGTAAAGGACTGGAGGTATGCGATCCGCGTTGCCAATATCGACGTCAGCACGCTTTCGGGCGGAACTCCTCCGAACTTAATCAACCTCATGATCCGAGCCATACACCGGCTGCCGACTCAGCCGGCCAGGGCCGGAAACGTCCAGACGAGCGACGCTCCCCAGTTAACGCTCGGGCAAGCCGCTTTTTATTGCAACCGCGCTATTTCTACCTGGCTCGACATCCAGGCGCTGAACAAGCAAAACGTGCTCCTGAGGATAGACGAGTTCGACGGAAGACCCGTAACCACGTTCCGAGGCATCCCGATCCGGACCTGCGACCAGCTTCTGAACACTGAATCCCGCCTGACCTAAGCGCGGGGACAAGGAGATTTCAGCCATGATAATGGATGCTCTTTTACTACTCGACGGGTCCGTATCCGCCGCTGGTGTCTTGAGCGGAACCGTCATCAACACGAGTTGGGCAAACCCGCCCACAACCACGACATACTACAGCGCCAACGTGATCGACGTGAGCCAGCTCGCGAGCTCGGCTTCAGGTCTGGGACGCGACATCGGCATCGGCGACGATCCCGGTTTGCAGCTCGTAGTCATGGCGCCTGTGGCGGTATGCGGGAGTTCCGGCAGCTCTACGTTGGTAGTGGCGCTCCAGGCCGCGCCCGATAGTTCCGGCAGCCCCGGAAGCTACGTCACGCTGGCTTCGACCGGCGTATTGACCGCAAGCGGGACCTCGCCCTATCCGATTATCGCAGCAGGGGCCGAGGTTTTGAGGATTGCAATTCCCATCAGCGCCGGCGCCGCTGCGCCCAAGTTCTACAGGGTGGCATATACGATCGCAGGGGCGGCCCTTGCGACCGGCGGGACCGGACAGATAATCGCTTGCATCGTACTCGACAGGACCGCCCTCGGGCCGCTTATGGGGTACCAGTCGGGATACAGCAACGCCTACATCTAGAAAACAGGCGAGGGGTAAGGGGTAAGAGGTAAGGGGAAAGCCCCTGACCCCTAACCCCGGACCCCGGAGCCGTGCGAACGGAGTGAGCACATGGCGAAATACAAACTGACGGAACGGGCATTCATCGGAAACTGCCTCTACGGGCCGGGCGACAAGGTGGTAGTTCCGGACGACACCATCCCCGGACCTCACATGATCCCGGTGGACGCCGCGGCCGCGAAGATGGCCAAAGCAATCGGGCTGGTAAACGGTCCGATCTCGGACCCGATCGATGAAATCACTTCTTTGGGCGCCTCGCCTCCGGGAACCAAGAGCGGAGTCCGGGCAAGCGAGGAGATGCCCTTATGAGGTCAGGGGTCAGGGGTCCGGGGTGCGCCCTCACAAAAGATCGGGCACCGAACTATACGCGTCTGACATGGGTCTGAACGTGTAGCGCGGACCTGAACGTAGTGAGGGTTCAGGGGCTTTTTCCCCTTACCTCTTACCCCTTGCCTCGAACCTGTGCGAAAGGAGAGAGCGCAATGTCTGTAAATTTTCAGAGTAACGTCATACCTCCAGGAACGATCCAGGGGGTTTATAACGCGCCTGCGAGCGTGCCGACGCTGACGGATGGCGTCGGGGCCGTGCCAAGGCTCGACCCTTCGGCGAAGATGGTCGTCGCGGTAGAAGCGTACAAGCGTGCAACCTATCGGGCCGCAGGCGTGGGGCTGACGCTTTATTCAGCTGCGGCGGCAGTGCTGGTGGAAATCCAGGGCAGCGCCACAAAGATCGTGCTCGTCAAGAAAATCACAATCTGGGGACAAGCCGGGACCAAGTTCTACACCGAGTTGGAACTGCTTCGGTCTACGACTGTCGCTGCAACCGGCACTCCCGTAGTGGCTGTACTCGGACAGCACGATACCGCAGATGTCGCGGCAACGGCGGTCGTGAACTCGTATGCAGCCGCCGCCACCTATGGGACGGGACACATCCTGATCGGCGCAGCGCCTCTTATGCTGTCCGCTCCCTCAGCGGCAGTAGTGCTCAATCCAACGGTGTGGGATTTCTGCCGCAATATGGACAGACCGGTGATACTCCGGGGCGTCGCGGATGTGCTCCAGGTTTACAACACGATCCTTACCCTTGGATCTGGAACGTTCGGGTTCGAGATCGAGTGGGAAGAGGAATAGGTAATCAGTAGTTATTCCGAACACATAATTTTCGGGCCCGAGGGCCCCTTAAAATAGGGGCTTCGGGCCCTCCGAATCACGAAAGGAAAGAAATGGAAAAAGCAATCGCAATAATCCTGGTGTGCCTTTTTTGCGCTGCCGGCTGTGCCGCTATCAAAACTGATGTCGCCAAAGTGGATGCCAAAATCAAGGCCGTTGACTGGACGGCCGTAGCCGGCTGGTACGACAAGGCTATCGGCGGGTTGCAGCAGGCACTGAACGTAGCCCAGATGATCGACCCGGGACTAGCGCCCGAGGTCCTGGTAGCGCAGCCCGTGGTTGCGGCGGCAAAGCTGGCCGGCGACGCGCTTACCGCTGCCGCTGCTAAATATGCAGCCGAAACGATCACTGCGACGGACGTGACCACGGCGGCTCAAACGATAGAGGCTCAATATAAAGCGGCCGCCACGGCCGTGGGCCAGGTGGTGACGCCGGTCCCTACTACAGCGGCGCCGGTTGCAAAGTAACCTGGCACTGGCAGGATCACCGCGATGTTGACGAGCCGGACCGCGGAGAAGTGATCTACGATCCGGCCTTCACGGACGATTGGATGGGTTGGCTGCGGGTTTGGTGGACGTGGCCGATGGACTGGATGGGCAAATGAGCGACCGACCTGGAATCCCGTGGCGCAACCACTGTATGCTGAAGTTCGGCAGTAGAATCCGCTGTGAAATAGCTGAGGCCTATAAGGTTAACCTCAGAGCAAAATTCTTGGCGGAGGAATTGGACCGGCGAGAGAAAATGGAACTCGCTTACCTGCGTCGGTTTGAACCGATGGGAGAGGCAAATTGAAATGAGCGAAATTCCCAACGCCGAGCACTTGAACTTGCGAAGAAATGCCTTGCAGAGTGCCTGGAGGGCCCCTGGCCGCAACCAGACAGCATGGGGGCGGATGTAATCAAGATCTCCATCCGCATCGTCCTGGCGGAGTTGGAAGGCCACCGAGAGTTTTGCGAGAAGGTTTGGCAAGCCTTGGGCGGCGAGGGAGGCTTCACCGGTCCGATGATCCTGGAACGGATAGCCGGACTTCAAAGGGAGCTTGAATTCGCAAATAACCTCGAAAAAGCGGCAGAACGCAAGGCCCGGGAATATTTCGCCAAACTGAATGAACTGCGGCAAACGGGAGGTGCATCGTGAACTTCGTCAAGCAGATCATCGAACTGGTTTACTACTACCGAAAGGACCAGGCGGCAGGAAAGCCGTACTGGCAGGACCCGGCCGTTATCGGCCTCGTGCTTTCGCTGGGGGCAACGGAGCTTGCGAAATATTTCGGCGTGGCGATTGGTCCGGAGTTGCAACTCAAGATCGTCGGGGTCATCACCGGGATCGGCGCGCTCGTCTCGCCGCAGACGGGGATTCAACAGCATCCGCAAGAGAAGGCGGCGCAGCTCGCAGCGAGGGTTCAGGAGCAACACAGGGCCGATTCGCCTAAAGCTATCCCGGAAATATCTAATCCGGGAGCCAACATTGGAAATTTGAGTTAGGGACAAAAACCTTTTGTACGCATTTTTCGAAAAGGAAAGCCAATGGCCGATGATCTTCGATCAAGCGCTGGGCAATCCGGCGCTGACGATTCGCAAAATTGTACGCGCTACCCGGAAGATTTCATCAAAGCAGTAGACGATCTGATCGACAACTGGGAGGGGGGCTACGTCAACGACCCGCACGATCCGGGCGGTGAAACCAACATGGGCATAAGCAAACGCCAGTATCCTCACGTTGACATCGAAAATCTCAGCCGGCATGAGGCAATCGCGATCTACTACTGGGATTACTGGCAAAAATACAACCTGGACCGAATCCAGGACCCTCAGATGCGCGCCAAAGTCTTCAACATGGGCGTGCTCATGGGCATGAAGACGGCGGAACTTCTCGCGGTAGGCTGCGACGGAATCGCCGCATACCGACTGGTTTGCGAACGCCATTTTCAGGCCATTGCGATCAAGCATCCCCTATGCGCCCGCTACCTCAGAGGCTGGACAAGGAGAGCTTTAGCATAATGTCAGCAGACCATGCCGGATGGATAATAGCAGCCAGTCTTATGTGTCTCCTTGTAGGGGCGTTCGTGCAAAGGTTCCTCTTGCAGAGTGCATGTTCAACCTGCGGCATGGCCGATTTGAAGGCGCAGATCGAAAAACTCAAGAAAGAATTGATCGATCAGTTCGAGAAACACGACGCCGAAGTTCGGCGGCTATGTCTTTTGGTCCGAGCGTTGGCAGAACGGGCCGGGATGACAGTGCAGGAACAAGCCGAGCTCGAAGCTCTTGAGCCGAAAGGATAACGCCATGAGCAAATCAACATCCCCCGACGATGCGAAATGGAAGGCCGAGCAGGACGCGCATACGCTTGCCGACGCGCACGCGATCATGAAGGATTCGGCACGGCACAAAGCAGCGCAGGAAGCAGCCAAAAATCTGAAAGACGATACCGAGAAACAGGCCAAGCAGGCTAACGATCATAACGACGCCATGCAGATGCTTGCCTCCAAAATGTACCCGACCATGCAGGGCGAGCCTTCGGATGGAACAAGCCAATGAAGCGATATGTCGACATGGGAGACCGCGTTGAACTGATGAAGCTCGCGGCTGAGTTCGCCCAGGATTACCAGATGAAGCCGCTCCAGATGTATCACGCGATGCTTGCGGCGGTGACAGAGGAGCCGGATGAAAAACCAATGATGAATGCGGCCCCGGACTAAAGACTTCCGGGGTGACGGTGAATGATGGCCGATGCTTGCCTAATTTTTGGCAAAAGAGAGGATCCGATTAATATGTTCTCGGAGAAATTCGGCCGGGTCTTGACCTGGCATAGATGGATACATCTTTGCTGCTGCATAATTGCTATCTGGTGTCCGTTCATTGCAGAAGCACACGAAATTTTCCCAAGCTTTATCGAAGGGGGCGAGATCCTTAGCTCTGACGTAAGCTCGGTACGCTTGGACGGCGGTTTGCAGTTTAGGTACGGCTTGCAGGGGAAAACCATCGATACCTCCCGGCCAATATTTCCGGTCAAGAAGGATGATGCTCAGTTCGGCAAGAACGGCCTCACGGAACCTGTTTTTGGCTTCAGCAATTTCCTTATCCCGCCTGTCCTCCTTGTTTCTTCTCCTGGCGAGATGATGTTGGATCAGGGTCTGGAGAATGATTCCCAGCGTGGCGCCCACGGAGATCGAGAAGGGTTCAAGTCTGAATGGGAAAATCATGCCGCAAACCTCCTTTTGGGAATACCTTTGGGCATGTTCCTAGCCGCAATAACAAGTAAACCTTATCGGCGCCGGGATTAATTCTACCACTGAAGAGGTTAGCAAGAAAGGACTAAGGAAAATGGCCAGTAGAAGCAGCAAAAGCAGCCCGAGCTCCAGGGAGCGAACCATAGAGCCGAAGAAGAAGGGCCAGCACGAAATAAGCTTCCGGGAGGGGGGCTTGCATTCGAGCACGGAGACCGCTTCGGGGAAAAAGATTCCGGCATCGAAACACGCTGCGGCAAAATCCGGCAAGCTCGGCAAGAAAGCCGAGAAACAGGAACTCTTTTACGAAAATGTTTTGAAGGGGCACGGCGGGAAGAAGGGGAAATAAATGCCTGCGCAAGTTGATATTTGCAACCGTTCTTTATCGGTCATCGGAACCCGCTCGACCATAGCTTCGATGAACGAGGCGACTCCCGAGGCGCAGGCCTGCACCATTCACTTCGAGGCAGCCTGCCGCGCCATGCTTCGGCTTGCTCCCTGGTCTTTCGCAAGATCGCAGTGCAATGGCGCGCTTATCGCGGCCGCGTCGGGAACCCCCGAGAATGTGGACGGCTCCGGCGCCCTTCCTCTTGTTCCATGGAGCTATGAATACGCCTGGCCACAGGACTGTATCCGGCTGAGACGTGTTCTTAACCCCTACGTTCAATCACAGGCGGGTAGTGTTGTTCCGATGTGGCCGGGGATTGTCGCGGCGCCTCCGAAGATTCCCGCAGAGATGGACAATCGGGTCCCTTACCAGATTTCTCTCGATCGGGACAGCGCCGGAAACCAGATCAAGGTGATACTTTCAAACATCGAAAACGCCCTCATCGTCTATACGGCCTTGGTTGACAACCCGAATCTTTGGGACGACGAGTTCTCGGAGGCCTTCGTCTTCATGCTGGCCTCACATCTCGTGGGGGCGCTCATCGGCGATAAGCAGATGGACAAGGCGCTCTATGAGAAGGCGGCCCAACTGGCGGTTACCGCCCGGGCCGTCGATGCAAACGAGCAGCCGGTTTCGCCGAACCATACGCCGGACTGGATCAGGGTGAGGGGATATTCCGCGATTCCGGGCGAGTACCCGTATCCCATGGACGATAACAGCCATGGGTATGGATATTGGGGGTAAAAAAAATGCTGACGAGCACACAATCTTACGTGACTTACCTTGGAAACGGCCTGACGACTGTTTTTCCATATAGCTTTCCTGTACAGCAAGCCGGACAGATGGTCGTAAGCATCACGAACAGCACCGTCAGTCCGCCTGTCACTACCGTTTTGAGCACGTCTCAGTATTCCGTCAGCGGGATCGGGGGCGCAAGCGGCGGCAACGTCACCTACCCGGTATCCGGGAGTCCGCTGCCTGCCGGATGGTCGATCACCATTCAGCGGATCGTCCCATACCAGCAGAATACATCTCTTGCCAACCAGGGAGCTTTCTATCCGGCGGTAGTGGAGGCTGCCCTTGATAATCTCACCATGCAGGTGCAGCAGATAGCGGCCGCTATTTTCCTGCTTGCCGGAGGCATCGCCACGCCTGAAGGAAGCTTTGCCGACATTTTAATAAACGGGGCCTGGCGATTGCGGGATTCCGGAACTGCTTTAGTCATCGAACATTTCGAGGGTGGAACATGGGTGGAAAAAAGCGCAATTACCGTGTAGCCGGTTTTCTGGCCTGTCTTTTTCTGGTCATATCTTTTGGGGTCGCTTTCGGCGGCCAGAGGATAGACGGGAATCTTCAATTGGGGACCGCAACCGTCGCCGGCGATGCCAACGGCAACGTCACTAACAGCGCCGGTTCTTTCCTGGGTAAAATTCGCACAACCGGAGGGGGCGCAGCCGGCGACCTCTTCCAGGCAGGTCTCGACGGTTCGGGGAGGATCTGGTGGAGGATAGGGAGCACGGGCGCTCCACTCTTTTGGAATGGGTCGTCTTACGCAAGTCCTTTGACCAACCCGATGACAACCGCCGGCGATATGATCGTCGGGGGCACGGACGGCGCACCAAGCAGGGCGCCCGCAGGAACGGACGGCTACGTCTGGACAATGGATCCGTCAACGCATCTTCCCGGCTGGGCGGCTACTTCAACTTTAACCAATGCAATCTGTTTCACCGATGCCGCTCCCGCTTCGGGCAGAACGCTGCCGATCTGGCGCGCTCCGGCCGCTGCGGCCCTCTCGGGGACCCACTATCTTTTGGCGGGCGCAACAAGTCTTGCCGGACAGATTCAGATCTGCGACGGGAACGCGGCTAACTGCGTAGATACCCAGGCGGCCGATGTTACCGCTACCGCAGGGGCCAATGCGGACGGAACCGTGACTCCCCTGACCATCGGCGCAGGCGATTATGTAGTAATGAAGGAAACCACCCTGACCGGGGATTCGCCGGTGAGCTATACGGGCTGTTTCGACTATGGATGGGGGGCTGTCCCGTGCACCGATCTTAGCGTGAGCATATGGGAAGATTTCGAGTTCTCCACCTTGAACACCACAAACCTCGCCGCTCATCAGCACGGGACGGGCGGCGTATGGACCATCGCGGACACCGCGTCTAAACTTTCCATGTCGGCTTCCGGCCAAAAGAGTCTGAAATCATGTCCCGGAAACGTGACCGATGCGGGCACAACGGGACTTAAAGCCGACAATACGGCTGCGACGACGACACCGGCTTATCTTGCCTACACATTTCCTTCCCC
This sequence comes from Syntrophobacteraceae bacterium, assembly GCA_049512295.1. Classification (GTDB taxonomy): domain Bacteria; phylum Desulfobacterota; class Syntrophobacteria; order Syntrophobacterales; family Syntrophobacteraceae; genus SbD1. Next base: position 1,225 of record JBEKXG010000090.1, on the reverse strand, counting down.
TCCGACAACCTTGTCGTATTCCTACTGGCTCTATATCGCGTCTTTTCCCGCGTACACGACGGCCATCATCTCGCAAACATCCGGCGTGAACCTGAGCGAAATGTACAACAGCGGATCGGCGATTACCATCTCCACGATCGGAGCAGTCAATATCCCGGCCATAACGTTTCCCACGGTTCCTGCGTGGTATTTCATAACAATGAAAACCACGCTCGGTTCTACTATGACTATGCATGTCTACGATGCGAACGGCAACGAGCTTGCCGGTTCGCCGCAATCGGGGACCGCGTACACCGGTCCCTGGTCATCCCTGGAAGTGGGACTGACGGCAACAATCGCGGCCGCATCGTTCATCCTTTATTTTGACAACTTACTAATCGATCTGACGGGGGCAACAGACCCCCTGGGGCCGTAAAACATGAAAAAAATCTGTCTTGCGCTCTTGGTCATTTTATTCGCGGCTATTCCATGCCGGGCCGCTACTTATTGGGTCTCCCCGAGCGGGGCGGCGTCGTGGGGAAGTTGTCAAAGCAGCAGTCCGCTCAGCGGCGCGGCCTGTTGCACCATATCAGCAGCGAACAGCAATGCCGTGGCGGGAGATGTAATCATGCTTCGGGGAGGCGCCTACCCCGTTTTGGGTGGTGCCTCCGGAGGCATCGGGCCGCTTGCGCATTCCGGCACATCAAGCAGCAAGATAACCTTCCAGGCATACACGGGCGAGACACCTGAATTCACCGGAAGCTATTACCCGGTGTACCTGGTTGGCAATTCATATGTCAGGCTCATCGGCATAACGGTACACGACACCCCCGCGCCTTATTATATGTTCTGGATCGGAAAAGGCTCGAACTACAACGAGATCGCTCATTGCGTCTTTTATCAGAGTGGAGGTGTCTCTGGTGACATGTTGGGATACATAGGCGGTGATTGCAACGACGGCGTGAATTGGAATTGCCCGAGCACAGGCAACTGGATTCACGACAACGTCATGCATGACGTAAGCACGAATGTGCCGTGCGAAGACGGCCGGAATATCTGGCAGATCGGGAGCGCCTACAGAGATTTACTGAGCGACAACAATACGATTGAGAATAACGTCTTCTATCACTGCTGTCCGGTTAACTATGTAATAACTTCCATAACTTATCAAGAAAAGACGGCCCAAAGTGTAACTATCGCATACAAATATAGCCATCATTTTGAAGGTTGACTCATTTAGATGGTT